>QHUE01000029.1 GCA_003221825.1 Gemmatimonadota bacterium | reverse complement strand
AAGTACTGAGCCCTTCGTCGACGCGCGCCGACCGCTTTACGAAGCGGCGACTCTATCAGGAGCGGCGTGTCGCGGAGTACTGGGTTGTGGACGGCGACGAGCGGTTCGTCGAGGTGTGGACGCCGGACGCGTCACTGCCGAGCATTGAGCGCGAGCGCCTCGTGTGGCGACCGATCGGCACCCAACGCGTGTTCACACTCCGGCTCGAGGAGCTATTCCGGCCGATCTAGCACGCCGTTTTGTCTTTAGGGTATGTCGCGAAAGATTGTCTCGAGATCCAGCTCCAAAGGCTGTGCGATGCCCGACGGGTGCCAACGCAATCTTCCATCTTCAACGATCGATCGTCGGCCGTCCACTCCCGAGACTTCGCAGCGGCGCTGTTCCAGGTCCACGATCCACACTTCGGCGACGCCGAGGTAGTTGTTCAAGGCGGTCATGACCTGTTACCCATTTACACGCGGCGGGTGTCCAAAGTGGTCATCGCTTCTCCAAAACAAACAGCGCCCGGGATCGCTCCCGGGCGCCGTACTGCTTGATCGTCCGACCATTCTACGGCAGGGCGGCGCCTCCTGGGCAGCTCATCGGGGCAGGCTGGCCTCTGCGGGCACGCGCGTCGCATTCCTGGTTCGGCAGCGGACTCGCCGACGCCACCGTGAAGTTTGCGGCAAGATCCTGCTGCAGGGTATTGAGCGCCGCGAGCCTGCCGAAGCGGCGATAGTCCACCCAGCGCTGTGCTTCTTGGTACAGCGACAACGTGCGCTGCAGCAGCACTTCAGACACGAATTCCGAATCGGTCGCCGGCGTGGGGACCGCCGAAACTGCGTTGGCGCCGCCAGAACCTGTCCGTACCGCCGCCAGGTCAGTCCGGGCGCGAGCCGTGTCCCCCGTGAACCAGCGTGCCTCCGCGCGCAGGAGCACCAGTTCCTCGTTCCGGATAATGGGAATTGGCGAGACGTTGCTGAAATACGTGCACGCGCGGTGCGTCGCGGTAACGCCCACCTCTTTCTGCGGCGACGTATATGGAGTGGTGCAGGCCGACGTGCTGATGGCGACCTTGCGAGCATACCGCTCGTCTAGTGCGACGCCCGAGATCGAGTCGATCGACGGATGGACGTAGAAGTTCCGGTCTCCCTGAAACGACGCGCCGTTCAGGACGTCGCCTGACGCCGTCGAGTAGACCACGTACACGCCATTGTCGCGGTTCGCGGCCGTCAAGTCGGCGATCCAGGTCTGTCCCAGCGCCGTCAACGCATTGGTGTAGCAGGGCGCCCCGCAGCCGAGCGATCCACGCTTGGCCTCGACTCGCGCTTTGATCGCGCGGTTAAACTGCACGAAGCCCGCCGGCCGGTTGGCCGCAACATTGAACGCGCTGAACCCGGAGTGCATCGGGAAGTAGAACGACGTTCCAGCAGTATCGAGATTGCCTTTCGCCTCGTCGAGCATGGCCGAGATCCACTTGTAGACCGAGTCCTGGCTGACGATCGGCAACACCGCGTTCACGTCATCGGTCATGTCGACGACAGCACCGATGGGGCCGCGGGCCTCGATGATAGCCAGCATGTCCAGGGCGATGAACGTCTTCAGCACGCCCAATGCGCCGGCTTTCTCTGGCCCCGTCAGCGCCGTCGGTGTTGGCGCTCCGGTTGGTGTCGCGTTGACGGTCTTCATCGCGACGTACGCGTTCCGATAGTTGCCGTACCGCGCGCCCCACTGCGTCCCGGACTCGAACGCGTTGTTTTGCCTCCAGCTTCTATAGGGGCCGGTGATGAAGCGGCCGTCCGTGAGGAACATATAGTACGTCTCACGGCCGTAGCTGCCGAAAGCCCGGATCTGGACCGCTCGGTTATCGCGGTAGGTCGCGAGCACACCGACGATCATCTGACTCGTGGCCGTTCGGGGGTTCGTGAGGGCCGCCCCCGGGTTTGGTGCGTTGGGATTCGTCAGGTCAAGACTGCAGCCAGTCAGGGTGACAGCGGCCGCCGTCACGAGACTCGCAAGAATGCGTCGCATAGTCCAGCTCCTCTCGTTGACGTTGGGAATAGATCCAGTGGTGTCAGATCGCATGGCTCACCACCCCACGTCGACGGACAGGTAGAACTGGCGGTTGCCGGGGAACGGCGCGAGATCAATGAACCGGTTCAGGTTGGTCGCGCCGAAGTTGTTAAACTCAGGATCGAAGCTCCAGTAATGCGTGAAGACGATGGGGTTGCGCGCTTGGAACGTGACCCGCATCGAGCGCGCGCCGAGCTGCCGGAGCCAGGTGTCTGGAGCCTCGTAGCTGAGCGAAATGTCTCTCACGCGCACATTCGTAGCGCTCTCGAGATACGCACGCACATCTCCACCACCGTCCCACGAGTCGTAGCGGAACGGGCCCGTAGTGTACCCAGATGGCGCCTTGAGGTCCCACCCGTCACCCATGCTCTCGCGCGTGACCGGCGCGTCGTAGTCGCGCGACGTCCCGCCCTCATCCCACAGCGTGCGGGTCATGTCGGCCACCATGCCCCCCTGCTGCCAGCTCACGGTTGACGCAAGCGTCAACCGCTTCCACCGGAACGTGCCGGTGAAGCCCATCACGAAGTCCGGGTTCGCGTCGCCGGCCACCGTGTCACGCACGGCCGCCACGGCGCCCGGGTTCGTGATCAAGGTCCCGATCGGGAGAGGCTTGCCGTTGGCGTCCAGCGGTACGTTCCCCCAGATCCAGGTCGTGCGCCCGCCGGGGCTGATGAAATTGCGCCCGAAGGCGGCACCAAACGAACCGCCAACCGGGAAGCGCGGGACGTTGGCCGGCAGATTCTTGATCTCCTGCGTGTTCTTCGCGAAGGTTGCCCGCAGCGTCAGGTCCATATCGCGGCGCTGCATCGCTGCCGCCGTCAAGCCCGCCTCAATGCCCGCGTTGGACAGCTCACCACCGTTGAGGATGAGGTTGGCGATTCCCCCCGAAGGGGTAGTGGCCAGTTGCAGCAGCAGGTTCGAGATGCGCCGGTCGTACCAGGTGCCTTCGAACTGAAGTCGCTGCTTCAGGAAGGTGACATCGACACCCGCCTCAGTCTCAGTGAGCGTCTCCGGCGTGACGAGCGAGTCGCCCAAGGTGGGGTTCTGAACGATGGTCGCGGTGCCGCCGATCGTGCTTCCGACGGCCCACAGCACATCCCGGTCCCCATAGCGAGGCCGATTGCCTGTGCGACCCCAACCGGCTCTGACCTTTACCTCGTTGACCAGGTCGCCGAGGTTCGTGAACCGATACGAGGCCGACGCGCGCGGGAAGAGATGGGAATTGTGCCGGAGACCGTTGGCGCTCGAGCGGTCGGCGCGGATCCCGCCCGTGAAGGCCAGACGCTCGTCGAGAGCCAACACTTGTTCGTTCGCGAAGAGCGCGACATCCCGGAAGTCTCCGAGCACGTTATCGGCGTCATCGAGCACGGTGCCGCTGTTGGTCGTCCGGACGCCCGCCAACAACCCGCGGGCCCGGGTCCGGATGACGCGGTTGTACTGCGTCTCCCAGGAGTATCCGGCCGTGGTCGTGAATGACACGCGGCTACTCGGCTGGTACGACCAGTTGCCGGCGAACTGGAGATTGTAGTTGAAGACATTGCCTTCGCTGCGCACCGTCCGCCCGAAGAACCCGTCGGAGCCCTCGTACTGGACGAAGGACGGAGAGAAAAGATCGGCCGAGACCTGGGCTCGATCGAAGCCGCCGGTCGCAGTGACGAAGATTTGATTCTGCTCCGCGCTGAGCGCAGACCACGTCGCGGTGAGATCGCCGATCTGGCGGAACGTGAGCTCGTTCAGATGCAGGTAGCGGAACGTCTCAAACGGGTTCGACATCCCGTTCCCGCCACCGTTGAACGGATTGCGCACGTACGTCCCCGTGGCGTCGACGGAGTCGAGGGCGACCACGCCGGGCGTATAGGCGAAGCCATAGATCGGCGACGTATTGGTGTTGTCGTTGTTCGAGAGGCCGCGGTTGAGGCTGTTCCGCGTGATGTTCAGGCCGGTGTGCACCTTGATCTTGCCGGCGAGGAAAGCCTGGTCGACGTTGGCGCGGAACGCATACAGCCGCGCGCCGGTATTGGGCGCCACGCCGAGTTCATTGCGCCCCGTCAGATTCAGATAGTACTGCGTCGAAGGCGTTCCGCCGCTGAAGCTGCCTGTGAGCTCATACGACGGATCGGAGTTGTTGTAGAACTCCTTCTGATAATCGTGCGTCAAGGGGATCTGTCCGCTCGGGTAGAGCTCGGTCAGCAATGCCGTATCTGGCGACGTTGAGCCATTGCCGTATGGGAGATTGCGGACCTCGTCCGCAGTCGTGAACTGACGGGTGCCAAGCAGCCGATACGCCGTGCTCTGTCCAATGCGGCTCGTGAGGTTGAACTGTGGGGCGCTGCCCGGCGTCCCGCGCTTGGTACGGATCACCACCACGCCGTTGGTCGCGCGAGAGCCGTACATCGCCGTCGCCGCTGCCGACTTGAGGACCTCGATGGACTCGATCTCACTGAGATTCAGGTCTGCAAGCCGGTTCACGAGCGCGTCCTGATTGCTCCCGATGCCGGCCGGGGTTCCGCGACCGGCGGCGCCCGTCACGGTGTTCGCGCCGTCGGATATGGCGTCGTTCGAAATGATCACGCCGTCCACGACAAACAGCGGTTGTCCCTGACCGAGAATCGATGTAGCGCCGCGGATCTGCACCTGGCCTCCGCCGCCGGGAGCGCCACTATTCATCGAAATCGTCGCGCCCGCCACCTTGCCCTGAAGCGCCTGTTCGAGTGCCTGCGCCGGAGCGCGGTTCACTTCAGCGCTCGAAACCTGCACACTCGCCGTCGTCGCGTTACGCCGCTCGAGTGTCGTCGCCTGACCTGTCACGACGACCGCTTCAAGCTTGAAGGGATCCTCGTCGAGCGCGACGCTAACGCTCGAGGTCGATGCGCCGACCGCGACCTCTTTGCGCTGGAAGCCGATCGCGCGAACGAGCAGCCGAACGTCTGCCGG
>QHUE01000028.1 GCA_003221825.1 Gemmatimonadota bacterium | reverse complement strand
CCGATGCGGTCCGATAGCGACTCCCAGTCGGTCTTGTACTTGAAGACGCTGTCGCGGCACAGCTTGTTGAAGCGCTCGATGCCGTAGGCCTCGATCTGGCGCTTTCCACTGATGTTCAGCGACTTCTCGACCTCGATTTCCACCGGAAGGCCGTGGGTGTCCCACCCCGCGATCCGCGTCACGCCCTGTCCCAGCATGGCGTGATAGCGGCAGACCAGATCCTTGAGCGTGCGCGAGAAGACGTGATGAATGCCCGGCCGGCCATTGGCGGTGGGCGGCCCCTCAAAGAAGATGAAGGGCGGTCCGTAGCGGGTCGCGTCGCTCACGCGCGTGAAGAGCCGCTCGTTCTTCCACGTCGCGAGCAGCTGCTTCTCGAGCTCGTCGATCGACTGCGTCGAATCGGACGGGGGATACGGCATCGGCTAGAGCCGCTCCAGCACGCCGCGCACGACGGCCGCGAGCTTGGGCTCGGCGCCGCGCGCGACGGCGATGATCTTCTCGACCGACGTCGGCTCGAGCGCGTCCGGCAAACAAGTGTCGGTGATGATCGAGAGCCCCAGGACCCGCATGCCTTGATGCACCGCGGTGATCACCTCGGGCACGGTGCTCATCCCGACGAGGTCGGCGCCCAGCGCGCGGAGCATCCGGTATTCGGCGCGGGTCTCGAGGTTGGGACCGGGGACCGCGACGTACACGCCTTCCCGCAACACGATCTTGTGGTCGATCGCGACCTCACGCGCGAGCTGGCGCAGCGCCGGATCGTACGCGGCGGACATGTCGGGAAAACGCGGACCCTCAGCGTCGACATTCGGGCCGGCCAGCGGGTTATCGCCGAGCAGATTGATGTGATCGGACAGCAGCACGAGGTCGCCGGTTGCCCAGAGCGGATGCATGCCACCCGAAACGTTGGAGACGATCAACGTCCTCGCGCCCAGGGCGCGCAGCACGCGCACGGGAAACGCGACCTGCTGGAGGGAGTACCCTTCGTAGCGGTGAAAGCGGCCCTGCATCATCGCGACGCGGCGCCCGCCGAGCGTCCCGAGCAACAGCCGGCCCGCATGGGTCTCGACGGTCGGACGCGGGAAGCCGGGGACATCGGCGTACGGGAGCACGGTGTCGGCCTGCAGCGCCTCGGCCAACGCCCCGAGTCCCGTTCCGAGAATGATCGCGACGTCCGGAACGACGGCGGTGCGCGCCTTCACGGCGCGCACCGCTTCGGCGACGGGTGTCACCCGCGATGACCGTCGAGGGCGCGCAGCTCGGCGAGCTGGCGCTCGAGGAGCGCGCGGAAGCCACCCACGTATTGCTGGAACTGCCGCTCGGTCTCGGCCATCCGCACTTTCACGGCGCTCTCGGCGGCCTTCGCTTCGTCGAGCAGGCGCTTGGCATTGGCTTCCGCTTCGCGCAGGATGACCTGCCCCTCGCGCTCCGCGGCGGCGCGGCTGTCCTGCCGCAGCTGTTGCGCGGCGACGAGCGCCTCATTCATCGCTTTCTCGCGCTCGCGAAAGACGCGCAGCTGCTCCGTCAGCGCGCTGACGCGCTCCTCGAGCACCTGGCGCTCGCGAATCGCGCGCTCGAGGGCGTCGGCGACCCGCGCGCGGAAGTCGTCCACGCCGAGCGTGTCGTAGCCGCGCAGGCTCTTGCGGAATTCCTGCTTGCGCACATCGAGCGGGGTCAGGTTGAACGCATCGTCGTTCACGGCGTCTCCCTCGGGCCGAACAGTACGGTACCCAAGCGGATCACCGTTGCTCCCTCTTGGGCCGCTGAAGCGTAGTCGCCGGACATCCCCATCGAGAGGGTCGGCAGCCATACTCCTTCCTCCTCCTTGATCCTATCGCGCAGGACGCGCAGTCCCCGGAATGTCCGGCGCTGCACATCCTCGTCATCCGTCAGTGGGGCCAGCGTCATCAAGCCTTCCAGCCGCAGCTGCGTGAACGCGGCAATCTGTCGCGCCAACGCCGCCGCTTCCGCCGGCGCGCAGCCGCTCTTCTGCGACTCGCCCGCCACGTTCACCTGCAGCAGCACGCGCTGCGCCGTGGCCGACCGGCGGTCCAATTCGCGCGCCAACTCGAGCGAGTCGAGCGAGTGGACGAGATCGAAGCGTCCCGCGACGACCCGAGCCTTGTTCCGCTGCAGATGCCCGATCAGGTGCCAGCGAATACCCGGGAGATCGCGCAACGCGTCCTGCTTCTGCACGGCTTCCTGGACGCGGTTCTCACCGATGTCGGCGATGCCGGCGCCCAACGCCGCACGGACCGCATCCATCCCAAACCCCTTCGTCACCGCGACAATCGTCACGGGTTGCGCCGCATGTCGCGCCAGGACGGCCCTCACCTGTGCCAAACGCTCCGGCAGGGCCTCGAAACCCATAGCCTATGAACTTAACGCCGAAAGAGGCTCTGTACCCCCTCGGTTTCGATGCGGCGGATCACCGCCGCAAGCTGAGGGCTGGGATTCAGATGATAGCCCCGGCGCAGATAGTCCAGCGCCTGCGGTTGATTGCCGCGGCTCGCCGCGGCGCTGGCCAGCTCCAGGAAGGGGACCGAAAACGAGACCGCGACCTGCTGCGCCGCGGGCTCGAGGTCGAGCGAGTCGGGCCCGAACATCCTGCCCCAGGTGAAGACGGAATCGACGAGCACGCGGGTCCGCGCGGAGTCGACCATCGTGCCTTGAATGCCGCGCACCAAGCCGCGCATCGTGTCGGCGCGGGGAACGACCTTGAAGGCGAGTCCCTGAAACACGAGATGCGGATCCATGCCGAGCCACGACCCGCGGCCGGAGGAGACCCCGAAGCTCACCGGCCGGTTGGGCAGATACGCCGCGATCGTGTAGAGGATCACCTGGTCGGCCGTCTGGAGCACCTGACCCTTCCGCACCGGCAGCTCGAACGCCCCCGCGCGGAACACACCGTCATCGCGGATCTGCACCGGGAGCATCCCGGCGATGTCCTGTTCCGATAGCCGCAACGCCGGGCCCGTGGGCGGCGGCGGCGCCAGCGCGCGATACACCGCGGGCGCGCGCGCCGGATCGAACGGGCGGACGGGCCGTGCCGCCAGCTGGCGCAGATACCAATCGAGATTGGCGAGCGAGAGGTTGATCAGCGTGACATCCTGCCGCACCCCCTCGACTTCCTGTAGATACCAGACCGGGAATGTGTCGTTGTCGCCGAAGCCGAACAGCACCCCGTACGGCTCGACCGATTGCAGCAGGTTGTAGGCGATGTCGCGCGCGGCCGTCGCATCGGCACCGCGGCGCGAAGCCGCCTGGAAATTGGCGACGAATGGCAGGACCGTAATCACCGCCGACCCGGCAAGCGCCACGCGCAACACGCCGATCGTTCCGGTCCGTGCCACTCTGGCCACTCCGCGGACCAGCCCAAACGCGGCACACATGCCCCAGACCTGGAAGCTGACGACGAAGAAATAGTCGCGCTCGCGCACCTCATGCTGCGCCATCGTGGTGTACTCATTCCAGAACAGCGAGAATCCCGCCTTGAAGTTCATGTACATGACGAGGCCGGCCCCCGTGACGAGCCACAGCGTGGCCAGGAGGTATGCGATCCCGGCATCGCGGCGGCGCGCGAACGCAAATCCGAAAACCCCCAGCGTCACGAACAGCAGCGCGGCGCCCACCATCACGCCGAACGGCAGCGAGCGACCCCACTGCCACGAGCAGTATTGGAAAAAGTTCAGCAACTGCTGCCCGAAGATCTTCAGCGTGCGGCCGGCGCCCGGCACCATGGGGTTATCCAGGAGACCGCGGCTCCCGAATTGTTCGCGCCGGATGACCGCGAGCAGCGGCTTCCAGTGCTCGGGATCCGCCTCATTGAGCAGCGGCTGCAGGCCGGCGCGAATGTACAGAAACGCGTAGATCGAGATCCCGACGGCGGCGATGCCGACGGCCAGGAGGGGGAACGCGCGGGAGCCGGCGACCATGCACGCCACGGCCGCCCCTAGCAGCAACAGGCCGCCGATGATGAGGAGTGGTGCGTTGCCCAGCCCGACGCCGACCAGGACGATCCACAAAGCGGTGAGCGTCGCCCATTCGGCCCATTCCATCTTGCGCTCGCCCGGATCGGCCGCGGGCGCGCAACGCAGCGTGTAGGCGATGCACACCGACACCGCCGGTCCCACGAGCAACGCCAGGAGATGATTGCCGATCGACAGCGCGGCGATGTAGACGATGAGCAGGAGCACGTGAGGCGCACGCGCGGTGCCGCGAACATCGCGCCAGCGAATGCAGAGCCAGCAGATGGCGGCGATGCTGAACGTCGCCACGGTGTAGACTTCCGTCTCGTTGCTGTTCTGCCATCCGGTGAACGTGAACGCCGACAGGATCGCCGCCGCCGCGGCGCCGCCCACGCGCAGCCACCCGACCTCGCCCGACAGCAGCCGGTGCGCGACGAGAAACAGGCAGCCGGCGCCCGCCGCGGAGAAACAGGCGCTCATCAAATTGAGCCGCCAGGCGTAGCCGCCGATGCGGACGACCCCGCCCCAGACGTTGCCCAGTAACACGAACAACGGCGTCCCCGGCGGATGCGGAATGCCGAGGACTTTCGCCGCCGTGATGAATTCCCCTGCGTCCCACAGCGTGACGGTGGGGGCAAGGGTGATCACATATCCGATGAGGACCAGGAAGGCGACAGCGGCGGCCTCCCGGTACGGGGGCTTAGGTGGCAGGCTGAGTCACGCGCTCGCCGCCCTCGAGGTGCGAGACGGCGCCGGAGAGCAGATCGCGGACCTGTTGCGGCGTGAGGTGGCGATACAGGAGGCCGTGGCTGGCGACGGAGATCGTCGAGGTTTCCTCCGAGACGACCAGCACCGTCGCATCGGTCTCTTCCGACAGTCCCAGCGCCGCGCGGTGGCGAGTGCCGAGGGATTTGTCGGCGACTTTGAACTGGGTGAGCGGCAGCACGCACCCCGCGCCGATGATGCGATCGCCGCGGA
>QHUE01000068.1 GCA_003221825.1 Gemmatimonadota bacterium | reverse complement strand
GCGCCGGCGCCTTCCGCATCTGGCGCATCGAGTGTTGCTGGCCCGCATGGCGTGAGCGGCGCCTCACCGCTGCCTCGCTGTCCCTGCGCAGCGATCTGAGTCGAGCCATCGACGAGGCGCGTCGGCTCGCCGAGCGCGGGGCGACCGCTGCGGCCCTGCCGCAGGAAGCGGTGTTCGATCGTCTCGACGCCGCGGTGGCATCCGGACCGCCGCTTGAGCGAGGCGCAGCGGTGTTGGAGAACGGCCTTAATCCCATCGCCTGGGCGGGACGGCACCGCACGATTCCCGTCGTGGGAGATACGACCGAGCTGCGAGCGGTCATGACTCCATTCTACGCGGTGCTGGAGGCGCGGCGCCAGACACAAACGGCGATGTCGGTTGGCAGTGTGCTCCTCTCTACCACGCCCGCGATCGCCGATGGTGAGCACAGCTTCGTGGCGGTCTTCGCGCACGCGCATGGCGTGTCGCTGCACCTGTTTCCGGCGGGCCAGGGACCGCGCGACTCGAGTGTGTTCGAGTTCTGCCCCGAAGGGTGCGCCTCCGGCGGCACCCTCCTCGCCGCGCAGGAGATCCCGCCATCGCAGGGCGACGCGAAGCTTGCGGCGCTCGCGGAGACCGCCTGGCTGGCGCGCCTCGGGTTGGTGGTGTTGCTCGCGGTACTGCTGGTGCCCGCGCCCGCCGGTGCATGGCGCTGGGGCGTGCTCCTGGTCGCCGGCTGGACCCTGCTGCACGCTCCCGTCGGACCCGCCGCCCTGTTTTCGCCGGCCACGTTCTACCGCCCCATCGTGGGCGTCGTCGGCACGTCGGCGGGATCGTTGCTCGTCGTGGGCGTGCTCCTGCTCGTCGCCGCCGGCTCGTTGTGGCGGCGCGGCTTGAAGCGAACGTGGTTGGGCATGGCGGTCGCGGCGTTGTTGATGCTCGCGGCGCCGTACGTCGTACGCTACTTCGGCCGCGGCATCGCTCCGCCGGCGAGCGGCGTCAGCATCGTGCTCTGGCTGTCGTGGCAAACGGCGCTCGCGGTCACGGCGATGGCGTTCATCCTGCTGGCGGCGGCGTTGGTGCGGGGGCAGAACGAGCCAGAGCGCGCCTCCAGGGCCCTGCCCGCCGCGTGCGCCTGGGGAGCGGTGGCGGCGATCGGTGGGCTGTGGCTGTGGAGCCCGCACGGGGCCTGGCCGGAGTGGTACACATTTCTCTGGCTGCCCGCGTTGGTCGGCGCGATTCTGCCCGCTCCGCGGCGCTGGGCGCTGGTCGGGATGGCAGTCGTGGCGGGAACGGCGGCCGCGCTGCTCGCCTGGGGTGCGGCGGTCGAAGGACGGGTGTCCCTCGCGAGCCGCGACGCGCAGCGGCTCGGGCACGAAGGCGATCCCGTGGCGGTCGCGCTGCTCGAGCGACTGAGTCAGCAGGTCTCCGCGCCGAGCCAGCAGCCGTTGCGCACGGCCGGCGACCTGTACGCGTTGTGGGTCGGATCCGCGCTTGGCGCCCAAGACTACCCCGCGATGCTGGAGCTATGGGGGGCGGGTCCCAACGCACCGCTGCTCGCGGAGCTGCAACTGGCGCAACTGGACCTGAAGCCCGGGTTTCTCGCGGCGCTCGCCCGCAATGCCCCTGCGAACCCGTGCATCGAGCGGCATGAAGCCAATCCCGGCGTTCACTATATCCTCGTCGCGCCGCTCGCCAATGGGACGGTGCTGACCGTGGGCGTAGGACCGCGCACCAGGCTGCTGCCGCCCAATCGCGTGGCGCGTTTCCTCCGCGGCGACCCCGGCGTCGAGCCGCCTTACACAATTGGCCTCTCGCTCCCGACTCACACGTCCGCAGTTGACAGCACGGTCAGATGGCGCCGCGAAGGCTGGACGGTGCGCGGCGAGCGGCTAATCGATTTGCCGGATGGCGTCCGTCACGTTCACCCGGGCGTCGCCCTGGGTGGGCCGTGGGGCCTGCTGGTGCGCGGCGTTCTGGTCGTCGGCCTCGACGTGGTCCTGCTCGCGGCCGTCTGGCTATTCGGTCTCGTCGTTGCGGAAGGATGGCGCGCGCGCCTGCCGGCATTCCTCACGACGCTCCGCACCAGCTATCGCGCGCAGCTCACCTCGGTGCTCATCGCCTTCTTTGTCTTGCCGATCCTCGCGTTCGCCGCCTGGAGCTTTGCGCGCCTGCGGGACGAGGCTCGTCGCTCGGGCGACCTCCTCATCCGCCAAACCCAGCGCGACGCGGCCGCCGGCGCCAAAAGTGTCGCGGAAGAGCCGCCGGAAGCGATCGGCCGATCGCTCGTTGAGTTAGGACGCAGTCTCGATGCCGAGCTCTGGCTCTATCGCGGCGGCGTGTTGGTGGGCACGAGCTCGCCGGTCATGGCGGAGCTCGGTCTCGTGGATCCCTTGCTCGCGCCGCCGGCCTTTCGCGTGACACTCGAGGACGAAGTCGAGCTCACCATGGACCAGCGCACCGCGGGCCGGCCGACGCGCGTCGGGTACCTCGTCGTGGCGCCCGGCCCGCCGGGCGAGCAGGCGGTGCTCGCAGTGCCGCAGCTGCTCGACGATGAGCGCGTGCGCCAGCAGCAGCAGGATCTCGCGCTCGCGCTGGTGCTCGGCACCCTCGTCGGACTGGTGGCCGCGATCTACCTCGCCGGGGTGGCGGCGCGGCGGCTCGCGAAACCGGTCGCGGCGCTGCGCGAGGCAGCCATCGCGGTGGGGCGGGGCAGCGAGCCACCCGCATTCCCGCCGGGCACGCCGCGGGAGTTCGAGCCGGTGCTCAGCGCGTTCGATCGGATGGCCAGCGACGTCCGCCGCAGCCAGGCGGCGCTCGAGGAGGCGCGCCTGCGCACCGCGCGGGTGTTGGCGAACGTCGCGACCGGCGTCATCGCGGTCGACGACGCGCTCCGGGTGACGATGGCGAATCCACGCGCCTCAGAGCTCGTCCTGGGCGCGAGCGAGACACTGGTGCCGGGCGACGTGCTGCCGAAGGCGACCGCCGCGGCATGGGCGCCGGTCTGGCAAGCCGTCGCCGAGTTCATTGCCACCAATCGCGACATGATTCAGGAGCGCGAGTTCGACGTGGGCGGACGACAGATTCGCGTGCAGCTTGCCTTGCTGGGCGCAGCGCCCGACGGTTGCGTCATCGCGATCGACGATGCCACGGCGCTGACGCGGGCCGCGCGCGTTCTCGCCTGGGGAGAAATGGCGCGCCAGGTGGCGCACGAAATCAAGAATCCGCTCACGCCGATTCGCCTCGGCATCCAGCATTTGCAGCGGGTTCGCGGCAAAGGTCAATCGACGTCCTTCGAGGCGACGCTCAAGGAGACGTCCGAGCGCATTCTGGCGGAAATCGACCGGCTGGACGGCATCGCGCGGGCGTTCTCGCGCTTCGGCGCGCCGCCCCCGTCCGCCGCCGAGCTGCTGCCGCTCGAGCCGGTGGATCTCGCGGCCACCGCGCGCGAGGTCGTGCAACTCTACGACCTCGGCTCCGCCACGCGGTTCGAAGTGCGGACCAGCAACGGCGCCCCCCCGCCCGCGCTCGCCCGCAAGGACGAGGTGAAAGAAGTGCTCGTGAACCTGCTGGAGAACGCTCGCAACGCCGACGCGAAGCGCGTGACCGTGCAGGTGGCGGCGAGCGGCCGGCAGCTGGTCGTGGCCGATGATGGACGCGGGATTCCGGCCGAGGTCCTGCCGCGGGTGTTCGAGCCGACCTTCTCGACGACGTCGAGCGGCGCCGGCCTGGGTTTGGCGATCGCCCGTCGCCTGGTCGAGAGCTGGGGGGGCGTGATCACGCTCGACAGCGTGCCCGGCAGAGGGACACGGGTCACTCTGACGCTTCAAACCGCATCGTGAAGCGGGTTTGGGTGACCTTCCTCACACCAAAGAATGGAAAAATCGGACACAATGTGCAAAGTTGTGGCGGCCTTTCCAAGCCCCGAGGTGCTTTGTGCGAACTGGAGTCGTCGCTGTTGCGCTCGCCGTGCTCGCCCTTGCTCCCACCCGAGCGGCGCACGCGCAGTTCTCGTTCGACGCGCGCCGCTACGGCATGGGAGGAGTCTCCCTGAGCCGTGACGGCAATGTCCGTCGCTACAATCCCGCGTATCGCGCGGTCAAGAACAAGAACCATGTCGCCGGGACGCCCAAGTTCTCGATTCCGGTGCCGTTCGGGTTGATCCAGTTTTTCAAAGACCATCCGATCAATCAGCTGGGCCACGACCCCATGTTCGACCCCAAGTCGACGGCGTTCAATCCCGTTGCCTTGATGGATGTCATTTTCAATCCGCCAATCTTTTATGAAGTGAAGAAGGCACCGCTGCCGACGAATGACGTCTCGTTCACGATCGGCAGAAACCAGCTCATCATCGATTTGGGAGCAACGAAGGTTCTGATTCCCGAGCAGGAGTTTGGCTTGGGGACGACGAGCCGCCTGCTGGACGTGGGCGCTGGTTTTGCGGGGTTCCACGTCGGCGTCATGGGCTTCCTGCAATACGACGTCGGGTTCACGCTCGACACCACGCTCCGGAATTTTCTCGTGAACGATTCGACGGCGCGCCCCAATACCGCTTATTTCGTCAACGTCGATGGCACGGCCCAAGCCGGCTTCGCGCCGACGGTCAGCTATGCCGGCCGGCTGACGCACGGTGCAGGCGGCCAGGACACCGACGACGGATTCTACGTCGGCGGCGCGCTTCATTATTACTTCGGCGCCACGTACGGTCGCGCGATCGGCCCCGCGGGCTTCACGACCGGCGCTCCTCCCGTGCTTGGCAGTACGCCGTCGCCGCTGCTCAATGGCGACGTGTTCACGTCCAACAAGCCATTCGGCAGGGGTGTGGGGGGCGACGTGGGCGTCGTATGGATCTCCGGTCCTCGTCGTCTCGGCCGACACCTCGCTCAAGACGAAGCTGCCCATTACCTACATCGCCAACGCGGCGCTGCACATGGGTACCGGCACGACCGTCGGTGGCGACGTGGTGAACTCCGGTCGCGGCACGGTGATCCATGTCGGGGTCGAGCAGCGCACCGGTCCCCTCGCCATTCGCGGGGGTGTGTCACGCGATCAGCGGAAGAAGATGCAGTTCGGTTTTGGCGGGGGTCTCAGGCTCGGGCCGATCGGTCTGGACGTCGGATTCTTCACGCATAGCAACTCACTCTCGACGCAGCGCGCCATCACGATGGCCACGGCGATTTCGATCTATTAAGGGGCGACACATGAAGGCTCTCACCGCCGCTCTCCTCGTGCTCCTCGCCGCCTGTGGGAAAGGTCGCGTCATTTTTAACATCGACGTGTTGAGCTTCCTCTCGGCGAGCGATTCCCTAAAGGGCTACAACGTGATTGGTGGAATACCGCAGACGGACTCGACCGTGTCGCGTCAATTCATCTTACCACCCGGGTTCGGCAAATCGAGCGTGGATTCGGTTTCTGCGACCGCGGCCGCAAGCCTCGAGAACGCAACCGGTAGCGGCAGCGTGCAGTTCGACGTGTTCTTCTCAAAGGCGCAGGGCTCGCTGTTCACCGGTACGCCGTATTTGACCGCGTCCAGCGGCGCGGTCGTCGGCGCCGACACGGTTCCGTTGCTCCCGCCGACGACGGTGTCGCTCGCTGACAGCGTCTTCAACACGGACTCCCTCTGGGTTGGCATTCGGGCCCGTCTCAGCACGAACGTCGGGCCGAACATGACGGGCCACCTGCGGCTCAACCAAATTCAACTGCGAATCGTGCTGCAGGACAAGGTTTTCTAAGGCCGCGCCGCCCTGAGCGGCGCTATATTGCTCCCCGTGCGTATCCGACGCCCGACAATCACGGTCAACGTGGGCGGCGTGCAGGTGGGCAGCGCCCATCCAATCGTCGTCCAGTCGATGACCAACACCGACACCGCCGACGTCGCCGCGACCGCGGCGCAAGTGCGCGCGCTGCACGCGGCCGGCAGCGAGCTCGTCCGCGTGACGGTGAACACGGATGAGGCGGCGCGCGCGGTCCCCGCCATCGTCGCCGCCGTAGACGTTCCTGTCATCGGCGACTTTCACTACAACGGCCACCTGCTGCTGACCAAGTATCCCGAGTGCGCGCGGGCGCTGGCGAAATACCGCATCAACCCGGGCAACGTCGGGACCAAACGCCGCGACGACAACTTCCGCACCATCATCCAGGTCGCGATCAACGAGGGGAAACCAGTCCGCATCGGCGTGAACTGGGGGAGCCTCGATCAACAGCTGCTCACCGAGATGATGGATGCGAACGCGGTGCTCGCCGAGCCGCGCGACGCGCGCGATGTGACCATGGATGCCATGGTCGAGAGCGCGATGCGCTCGGCGGAGCTGGCGGAAGAGTCCGGGCTGCCCCACGACCACATCATCCTGTCGGCCAAAGTCTCCGGCGTGCAGGATCTCGTCGCCGTGTACCGGATGCTCGCCGAGCGTTCCGACTATCCGCTGCACCTCGGCCTGACCGAGGCGGGAATGGGAACGAAGGGCGTCGTCGCCAGCACGGCGGGATTATCGATTCTGCTGCAAGAGGGTATCGGCGACACGATCCGCGTGTCGCTCACGCCGCGCCCCGGCGGTGATCGTGCCGAGGAGGTGCAGGTTGCCCAGCAGGTCCTCCAATCGCTCGGATTGCGGAGCTTCACGCCGCAAGTCACGGCATGTCCGGGATGTGGCCGCACGACGTCGACGTTCTTTCAGGAAATGGCGGAGGAGATTCAGGGCTACCTGCGCGAGCGGCGCGGTGCCTGGCAGGCGCGCTATCCCGGTTCGGAGGAGCTGCGGGTCGCGGTGATGGGGTGCGTCGTCAACGGTCCGGGCGAGTCGAAGCACGCCGACATCGGGATTTCGTTGCCCGGAACCGCCGAAGAGCCCCGGGCGCCGGTCTATGTGGACGGCGCCCTGAAGGTCACGCTGAAGGGGGAGACGATCGTCGCCGATTTTCTGCGCATTCTCGATGACTACGTCGAGCGGCGCTTCGGCGGGGGGTCACCGAATGGCGGCGCCCAGCGGCACGTCTCGGTCGGGGTGCACCAGGCAGATGTCTCCTTCCCCAAGAATCACGCCTAAGGTCAACACTTCGGAAAGAAATGTGGCGATTTGGCGGGGCGGGAAGTTGACGACCCCCAACACCAACTTTCCGATGAGATCCTGCGGTTCGTAGTACTTGGTGATCTGCGCGCTCGAGTTCTTCACGCCTACGCCTGAACCAAAATCGATCCGCAGCTTGTAGGCCGGTTTGCGGGCCTGGGGAAACGGTTCGGCCTGCACGACACGGCCGACCCGGATGTCGATCCTGGCAAAGTCGTCGTAGCTGATCTGGTCCATCGCCGCTCCCAAATGTCCCTTTTTGAGGTCACGCCGGGCGCGCCGGCAGGCGCGGAAAGCTTGGCACGTGCATTGCCTTTCCG
Organism: Gemmatimonadota bacterium; assembly: GCA_003221825.1. GTDB lineage: Bacteria > Gemmatimonadota > Gemmatimonadetes > Gemmatimonadales > GWC2-71-9 > 20CM-2-65-7. The sequence goes on along the minus strand of QHUE01000068.1, from coordinate 13,859 downwards.
CTACGGCGCAGAACCTCTTCCACTCTTACAGGACGGCGATTATGCGGCGGATCGGCATGGCGGTGCTGGGCCTGTCTCTCATGGCATCTCCACTCTTTGGCCAGCGGTCCGCCCTGCGAGAAGTGCGCGACCGCGGCGCCTTCGGTGCCGACTTCGTCGTCGCTGAGCCGCTCGGTGAATTCAGCCGCAATGGCGATGTCGCCGCCGGGCTCTCGATCTTTGGCGTGACAAGTGGAGGCGCGCTCGCGCTTCGTGTCGAGGGCGCCTGGATGGCGTACGACGTGTCGTACCAGGGCTACGGTGTTTCTACCACTTCACAGATCGGCACCCTTGGCGCCGGCCCGCAACTGACGTTGGGCAAGGGCGCATTGCGGTTCTACGGGTTTGCGACGATGGGCGGATCCCTGTTCTGGAGCAATGCCAGCTACAACAGCTGTGGCTGCTCCGCCAGCGATTGGCTCGACGGTCACACGACCTGGATGCGGTCCGCGGGGGGCGGCGTGCTCCTCGGCATTACGGCGGGTCACACACCCATCGCGATCGACATTGGCGCTCGCGGTGTGCGGCACGATCGCGTGACGTACGTGCCGGCCGGCGGGCTGACGCAGAACTCTGACGGGAGCTTCACCGCACGGCAAGTCACGACGCCGGTGGACATGCGTGTGTATCAGATCGGGGTGTCGATCGGGATTCGGTAACCTCCCCTGCCGTCCCCTTTCCTCACCCCCCGTCCCCGCCGTTTCTTCTAATTCGAAACGGCGGGGCACGTCGTGCTAGGATCTGATTCACGTACCGCTGCGGGAAGTGTTTCACCTCGCTTACAACACACAGGGTCCGGATGTCCGACCCCTCTGATGCCACAGCGTTTATACAAGCTCGTGGTGGGTATGGGACTTGCCCTCTCGAATTGGCTTGAGGAGGGAAAGCCATGGCTGAAACCCATCCAGTTGGCGGTCCACGACCCGTCGCCGCGCCGCCCTACGAGCCCGTCGTGCGTCTCGGGACGCCCTCCGTGAGCGCGCCCGGGGGGAGCTATCCCAATCATCCGGTCCTCCTGCCCGAACCGGACACGGATGACGAAATCGCCCCCAGTTCTCCGAGTACGCGTCCCGCTCCTCCCGCTTTTGTCAAGCCACATTGGTACCGCGCCCTCGCCCGCCCGACCGCGTACATCGCGTCGGGCATCGGGGGTGCCGTCTTAGTGACCGTTCTCTACGGGATCCTGGGATCTCGCGCCGCGGCGACCGGCGGTCGCGCCGGTTCTGACCCTCCCGTGTCGGTCAGTGATACGGCGTTGCTCGACCGCAGAGCCGACACCCTGGCGCTCGCGATTTCCGCGTTCTCCATGCGCGCGGGCATGTACGACTCGCGCCGGATGCCGTGCAGCGGTTTAGCGCGGGGCCTCGCGCAGGTCGAAGACGGGTGGCTGGCGTACAACCTCGCGCGCAAGGACTTCATGGCTGTGACTGACCTGGCGCGCGACGCCCGCGACAAGGGTCTCTATGCCGACGTTCGGGCCGTGGAAGTGCGGTTCGAGCGATCATCCTGTGCGCGACCCTAGCGTGCGCTCCCGCCTCGCAGTCCTCGCGCTCGCATCGCTCGCCGGCCCACTCGCCGCTCAGGCGCCGCCACCGCTCGACAAGACCGAGCTGATTCGGTTGCTCACCAATCCGCTCTTCGCCCAGACAGAAGTCGCGGATGTCGTGCGCCGCAGCTGTCTCACGTTCCATCCGACCGAACGCGATTGGGCCGATCTGCGCACCGCCGGGGCCGCTGGCGAGGTGATTGCCACAGCGGCGGCGTGCGACAGTCGCCGGTCGAGCTCGGCGGGGTCGTCCGCATCCGCCAGGGAGGAAGCACCCCAGCCGATGACTGCCGTGGCACAGCCCGCCGAGGTCGTCACCACCGCGGGAACGGCGGCGACTGTGCGTGTACGCCTGAGCCGTGGCCGCACGCCACTGCGCCGGACGACCCTCGCGCTGCGTGGCACGACGGCGCTGGGGCTACCGCGCGACGCCTCCGCGGTCACCGACGACAGCGGCATCGCCGTCTTCAGACTGCCAGTCGTTACGCGCGCGGGGACGCATCAATTCGAGATCCGGACGGGCGCGGGGTCGGCCTTGCCCGGCCAACCCGCGGTGCTGTACTCCGTCCGATCGGCGCGGCCCAGCCGGGTGCGCGTGATGCCGGATTACGTTGCCTTTCGCGGCACCGATTCGACCGCCACGATCGTTGCCACGGTGACGGATTCGCTCGGCAATCCGGTGAGCGGCGAGCCCGTGGATTTGAATGGCGGCATCGGCGCACCGCTGACGGCGCTCACCGATTCGGCGGGACGCGCGACACTCACCGTCCTGTCGAGCTCCGTGTCGCGCGGCGGCTCGGTGCAATTGCGCGTGCGCGGCCTGGCGCCGGTCGATCTGGAGATTGCGGCGCCCGCGGGACTCTCGGGCGTCAATACCGGCTTTCTGCCCATCGCGTCCTCCTACGCGCCCGTCGGCAACCCGCTCGGCCAGCCGCTGGTCTTCCGGGCGCGCACGGTACAGGGGGCACCGGCGGCCGGCCGCACGGTGCACTTCCGCGCGCTCAATGCCCGCGTCACGCCGGAATCTGCGGTACTCGACTCGACGGGGCGGGTGCGCGTGGACGTCGTCCTCGGCATGCGCGCGGGCGAAGCGGCGGTATTCGCGAGCATCGATTCGGTGGAGCGGGTCGCGACGCTGCGGGCCGAGCCTGGCCCGATCGATTCGTTGATCCTCGACCGCAACGGCGAAGTGGTCAACGGACGGGCGATCGTGGTGCAGGTCGGTGTGCCATTCGCCTTGCGCCTGCGGGCCCACGATTTGTACGGCAATGAGACCTCGATCGACGCGCTCGGTCAGGCACTGCGGGCCGGCCGCGCTCGACTCAACGTGCGGCAGCAGGATCTCCAGCTGGTCACGCTCGAGTCGGCCGACTCCGCCGTCGTCGTGACGCTCAAGGCCGTCCGCGTGGGGACTTACCAGTTCGTCATCGGGAGCGGCATCACGGCCAACGTCCGCGTCGACGCCATTCCGAAGCCGTAAGCTCAGTCTGCCGCGGCGGGCTCCGCGACCGACGTGCGCGCCCGGCGTCCCAGCCGATGCTGCAGCGTGTCGAGGTAGGTGTAGACGACGGGCGTCACGTACAGGGTAATCAGCTGGGAGAAGGCCAGCCCGCCGACCACGGCGAGGCCCAGCGGCCGCCGCGACTCCGCGCCAGTCCCCCAGCCAATCGCAATCGGCAGCGTTCCCATCAGCGCCGCCATCGTCGTCATCATGATGGGCCGGAACCGCACACTGCAGGCCTCGATGATCGCCTCGCGCGGCGATTTCCCCTCGCGCCGCTCGGCATCCAGCGCGAAGTCGATCATCATGATGGCGTTCTTCTTCACGAGCCCCACCAACATGATCACACCGACGTACGCGTACACGCTCAGCTCGGTGCGGAAGATGACGAGGGTGAGCAGCGCGCCGAATCCGGCGAACGGCAGTCCCGAGAGTATCGTCAGCGGGTGCACGAAACTCTCATAGAGAATGCCGAGCACGATGTAGATCACGACGATGGCGAGTAGCAATAGGAGAAAGAGGCCCTGCTGGCTGTCTTGGAAGGCCTGCGCTGTTCCCGAGAACCCAGTGCTGATCGTCGACGGCAACGCCTGCCGGGCCGCCTTCTGGACGTCGTTCACCGCGGTTCCCAGCGAAACGCCGGGCGGCAGGTTGAACGAGAGGGTCACGGAGGGGAGTTGGCCGCTGTGGTTCACGCTCAACGGCCCGACGTCGTTTGAGGCGGTCGCCACGGAGGTGAGCGGGACCAGCGTCCCCTTTTGCGAACGCAGGTACAACAGCTGCAGGGCCGACGGATCCCGCTGGTACTCCGGCAACAACTCGAGAATCACCCAGTACTGATTGTTGGGCGTATAAATCGTCGAGACCTGGCGCGAGCCATAGGCGTCGTACAGCGCCTGCTCGATCTGCTGCACCGTCACACCCAGGCTCGTGGCACGGTCGCGGTCGATCCGCACGCTCACCTGCGGGTTCTTGATCTGGAGATCGGATGTCACGTCCTGCAGCGTGGGGATGCCGCGCAGCACCCGCTCGAGCAACGCGGCGTTGTCGTACAGCGCGTCGATGTCGGCGCTCTGCAGGGTGAACTGGTACTGGGTCTTGGTCGGGCGGCCCCCGATACGGATCGACGGCGGGATCTGCAGGTAGGTCCGAATGCCCGGGACGCTGTTGAGCTTGGCGTTGAGCTCGCGGGCGACCTCGCTGGCGGGCGGCCGCTGATTGCGCGGCTTGAGGCGAATGCTCAGCCGGCCCTGATTTGCCGTGCCGCCGCCGACGGTGGACATGAAGTGCGCGATGTTCGGATCGCGTGCCACGATGTCGGCCACGGCCACCTGATGGTCCCGCATGTTCTCGAACGAGCTGCCTTCCAGCGTTTCGGTCGTGCCCTGGATCTGGCCCGTGTCTTCCGTAGGGATGAAACCGCTGGGCACCAGTCTGTACAGGACGGCGGTCGCCGCCAGAATCCCGAGGGAGAAGAGGATGGCAAGCCCACGCCGGTCCATCACCCACGCCAGCGACCGCTCGTACCAGCCCCGGGCGCGCTGATAGACGCGCTCCGTCGCCTCATACCAGTGCCCGTGGTGTTCTTCCTTTGGAGGACGGAGGAAGCGGCTGCACAGCATGGGTGTGAGCGTCAACGAGACGAACCCAGACACCAGGATCGCGACGCCGATCGTGACGGCGAATTCGTGAAACAGGCGACCGAGGATGCCGCCCATCAGCAGCAGAGGAATGAACACCGCGGTGAGCGACAGCGTCATCGAGAGAATCGTGAACCCGATCTCGCGCGCGCCGTCGAGCGCCGCCTCCATCGGGCGTTTTCCCTTTTCCATGTGCCGCACGATGTTCTCGAGCATCACAATCGCGTCGTCGACGACGAATCCCACTGCGAGCGTGAGCGCCATCAGCGACAGATTGTCGAGGCTGTAGCCCATCAGGTACATCACCGAGAACGTGCCGATGATCGAGAACGGCAGCGCGAGGCTCGGGATGACCGTGGCGGAGAGATTCTTGAGGAACAGGAAGATCACGAGGACGACCAGGATCAGCGCGATGAACAGGGTGACCTGCACATCGTTCACCGACTGGCGGATCGACACCGAGCGGTCGTAGAGTGTGTTCACCTCGACCGATGCGGGCAGCAGCGACGCGAGAGATGCGACCGTCGCCTTGACGCCGTCCGCGACCTGCACCGTGTTCGTCCCCGGCTGACGTTGGATCGCCAGAATGACGGCGCGCTTGCCGTCGTACCAGCTGGCGTTGCGGGAGTCCTGCACGTCGTCGAGCACGTTGGCGACGTCTTGGAGTCGTACCGGCGCGCCGTTCTGATATGTCACCGCGAGCTTGCGGAATTCCGGCGCACTCGAGATCGAACCGTCGGCGAGCACGGTATAGGCACGCTGCGGGCCCCACAGCGTGCCGGTCGGCAGGTTCGGATTCCCAGCCGACACCGCCGCCGTCACCTCATCCAGGCCGATGCCGCGTGCCGCGAGCGCCTTGGGATCGACCTGGATGCGCACCGCGTACTTGGCGGACCCGAAGACCTGGACCTGAGCGACGCCGTTCACCGTCGACAACCGCTGCGCGAGGAACGTCTCGGCGTACTCGTCGAGTTTTGGGAGCGGCAACGTGGCCGACGTCAGCGCCAGATACAGAATCGGCGAGTCGGCGGGATTCGACTTGTTGTAGGAAGGCGGCTGAATCCCGGGGGGCAGCTGCCGCAGCGTCTTCGAGATCGCGGCCTGCACGTCCTGCGCGGCGGCGTCGATGTTGCGCGACAGCGAAAACTGCAGCGTGATGTTCGTCCCGCCGAGCGTGCTGCTCGACGTCATCGCGTCGAGGCCGGCGATCGTCGAGAACTGCTTCTCGAGCGGCGTGGCGACCGCGGCGGCCATCGTCTGCGGGCTCGCGCCGGGCAGTCCCGCCGAGACCGAGATCGTGGGGAAGTCGACGTTCGGCAGGTCGCTGACGGGCAACAGGCGATAGGCCATCAGCCCAAACATGAGAATGCCGAGCATGATCAGCGTCGTCGCGACCGGCCGGCGAATGAACGGTCCCGAAATGCTCACCGCGGATTCTCCGGCCCGCCGCCTCCGGCCGTCTCAGTCGTCGGTCCGCCGCGAATGTCGACTTTGGCATTCGGCGTCAGACGCAGCTGCCCGTCCGTGACGACCAGGGCGCCCGCCGGTACGCCGGCGATCACGCTGAGACTGTCCAGCGTGCGCTCGACCGTGATGGGCTGCGTCGCGGCCGTGCCGTCGTTGTTGACGACGAAGACGTACGTGCCTTGCTGCCCTTCCATCACGGCTTGGCTGGGCACGACGATGGCGTCGTTCTGGACGCCGAGGACGAGCGTGATCCGGACGAACTCGCCGGGCCAGAGGCTTCCATCGTGATTCGGGAAACGCGCCTTGAGCAGCACCGTGCCGGTCGCGGTGTCCACCTGGTTGTCGACGAATGACAGCATCCCCTGAACCGCCGACGCGGAATCGCGTGCCGGCAGCGCAATCGCGTTGAGCTGTTGCCCGGCGCGCTGGCGCAGCGCCGGCAGGTTGGTCGCCGGAACGGGAAAGCGCACGAGGATGGGCCGCATCTGCACGATCGACACGAGCGGGTCGCTCCCCGCACGGACGAGGTTGCCCTCGTGGAGCAGCAGGCGTCCCGTGCGGCCGCCGATCGGCGCCCGGACCGTGGCGTATTCGAGATTCAACCGGGCGATCGACGCCGCTGCCGAATCGGAGCGAACCGCGGCGGCCGCGGCGGCCGCGGTCGACTGCTTGGTCTCGTAATCCTCCTGCGTCACCGTGTTCGTTGCGGCGAGCGTCTTGTAACGCGCGGCTTCGCGTGCAGCGCTTTCCGCTTGCGCGAGATCGCGCAGCAGCGCGCCCTCGGTCTGCTGCAATGCGGCGCGATAGGGGCGGGGATCGATCTCGAACAGGATTTGGCCGGCGGCGACTTCGTCACCCTCGGCGAAGTTCACGTGGAGGATCGTACCGTTCACTTGGGGCAGGACGTCTACGGAACGGATCGGCTCGACGGTGCCGGTGGCCTCCAGCTCGTAGGGGAGCGATCGACGCTCGACGCGGGCGACACTGACAGGGACCTTGGAGACGGTCCCACCCCGGCTCGGGCCACACCCGACCGTCGCGGCGAGCGCCAGCGCCGGCAAACAGGCTCGGAAAGTCACGACATCTATACGCATATCCTCCCCATGGCGTCATTTAGACCCGGTGGGCGGCTTTTTGGCTACCTCCAGGGGCGCTCGTAAACGTAGCCTCGTCCATGCTAGCGCGCGTCCGCTCCGCCGCCGTCCTCGGGATCGATGCGTATCTCGTGGAGGTCGAAACGGACATCGCCAGCGGCCTGCCGACGTTCGTGACGGTCGGACTGCCGCAGGGTGCGGTCAAAGAAGGGCGCGACCGAGTGTCGGCCGCTCTGGCCAACACGGGCTACACGTTCCCTCTCAAGCGCGTAACGATCAACCTGGCACCCGCCGACATCAAGAAGGAGGGATCGGCCTTCGATCTCCCGATCGCGCTCGGCATTCTTGCGGCGACCGAGCAGATCAAAGGAGAGCGCTTGGGAAAGATCGCCGTGCTTGGCGAACTCGGTTTGGAGGGTGCGATTCGCCCCGTCAGGGGAGCCCTACCAGTCGCACTGGCTGCGCGAGCGGCGGGTGTGGAGGCGCTCATCCTGCCGCGCGAGAACCTTCCCGAAGCCGGTGTCGTGGAAGGTCTCCAGGTACTCGGCGCGGGGTGCCTGGCTGAAATAGCCGATTTCCTCGATGGGAGGACCGAACTGCCGGGTGCCGCCGTCGACGTGGCCGCGCTCTTTGCAGAGCGGGCCAAAGACGACGTGGACTTCGCCGAGGTGAAAGGTCAGGCGCACGCCAAGCGCGCGCTCGAGGTCGCCGCGGCGGGCGGTCACAACATCTTGATGGTCGGCCCACCCGGGTCGGGGAAGACGATGCTGGCCCGCCGGCTGCCGACGACGCTCCCCAAGATGAGTCTCGACGAGGCGCTCGAGACCACCAAGATCCATTCGGTGGCCGGGACGCTGCCACTCGGTGAGTCGCTCGTCGCGCGGCGGCCGTTTCGGGCGCCGCATCATACGATCTCGGATGCCGGGTTGATCGGCGGCGGCTCGTATCCGCGGCCAGGTGAGGTCAGCCTCGCACATGGCGGCGTGTTGTTCCTCGACGAACTCCCCGAGTTCCGGAAGAACGTCCTCGAGGTGTTGCGGCAGCCGATGGAGGACGGCGTCGTGACGATCGCGCGGGCGGCGATGAGTCTCTCCTATCCGGCGCGCTTCATGCTGGCGGCGGCGATGAATCCATGTCCCTGCGGCTGGTTCGGCGATCCGCACCACACGTGCGCGTGTGGCTCGCTGGTGGTGCAGCGCTATCTCGCGCGCGTCTCGGGGCCGCTGCTCGATCGTATCGACATCCATCTGGAAGTGCCGGCGGTGAAATACAAGGCGCTGACCGGCGAGAGCGGGGCCGAGCCGAGCGAGGCGATGCGGGAGCGCGTGGATCGGGCGCGCACGGTGCAGCGCGAGCGGTTCGCGCACCGGCCGGGGATCTATGCCAACGCGCACATGGCGCCGCGCGACATTCGCGCGCACTGCCGGGTCTCGGATGGCGCCGATGCGCTGCTCAAGACCGCGATCACGCGTCTCGGCCTATCGGCGCGGGCGTATCACCGGATTCTCAAGATCGCACGCACCGTGGCCGATCTCGACGAGGCTGCGGCGCTCGAGCCGAAGCATGTGAGTGAGGCGATTCAGTACAGGAGCCTCGACCGGCGGGGCGTGGCGTAGCCCCCGGAATTGCCCCGTTGCGGTGCCGCAACGACATCGAGCCCGGTCCACGGCCGACGCTCCGGGCACACGAATTGCCTCACCGAACGGCGAAGGGAGCTCTGATGAGGCGCAGGTCGTTCGCGTGGTGGGAAGATGCGATGCTCGCCTTCGGGTTGTGGCTGGCTGCGGTGCTCGCCTTGAGCGCACGTCGTCGCGGTTGACGGCGCCCCGCTTGTCTACCTAGGTATAGGAAGGCGCTTCGGAGGCGCGAGGCATGCCCGAGGTACCGCAATGGGCTCGTGTGCGCGGCGACCTGAACTGCCACGTGCGGCGGGGTGCGTGGTACGAAGTCCTGCGCCTCACTCCAGATGAAGCCATCCTCGAAGTAGACAGTCGGCCATTCAGTGTGCCCAGGTCCTCACTGCAGATCGTGCCCCTGCGGCCCCAACGGTGGTCCGTCGTTGCCCGCCCGTCGGATGCGGTGATGACGCCGCTGAGTTGGGGCTCCCGTTATGCCGTCTGCCCGCGCTGTTGCAATCGAACACCGCTGCAGGGGCACCCGACCGAGATCCGGTGCTTGCGGTGTGAGGGCGTGTTTGCGGTGGCGTGGGATGATGTTTAACCGCTCACCGTTCCAGCCGAGGCTCTCCGATCATCCCCATCGGCTCACCCTGCGACATGGCAGGCGTAGCGACCACATACAGGACGATGCCGCCGAACGGCGCTCGAATCTCGGCCTGAGTCACCCCGAAGAAATCGGTGAGCACGCCGATGATGGCGCCCTTCTGCACACTCTGCCCGCGCTCGACGCGCGCGTGCCATACGCCCGTGGCGGGGCTGCGGAGCACCTCGGCACGCTCGAAAAACAACGGCTGGCGGACGAGCTCGACGTCTCCAGGCACCATGTGGAAGTACCGCAGGAGCCGGAACACGCCGTCCACGTTCCGCTGCACCATGTCCTCGGCGGCGATGCCGAGATACCCGGTCTCCGTCGTAAGCGCCGGCTTGCCACGTAACTGCGCGGTGTTTTGCGTGTACACCGATGCCCGCACGTCGCGGGGCCGCATCGTGTCGATCACGATGTGGTCGCTCCCCCAGGCCAGCGCCATGTCACGCGCGATCGAATCAGCGCGTGCGTTGAGGCCGAGCGGACTCCAATAGCTGTACGGTCGCAGTGACTCATTGCCGTCGCCCGAATGAATATCCACGAGGTAGTCCGTGCGCTCGATGATCTGCGTCGTGATCGCGTAGGCAATCCGCTCCGACACGGTGCCGTCGGGCTTGCCGGGATAGACGCGGTTCAGGTTCTTGCCATCGATCGGGCTGTAATAGACGGTGCGGCCGAGGAAGGACGGCATGTTCGCGACGTGGACGATGAGCACGGTGCCACGCAGCACGGCGGGATCGATTGTCGCACGCACACGCTGCAGCGCGACAATCGGCGCGACCTCGGAGCCGTGAGTGCCCGCGATCAGTGCCAGCGTCGGACCGGATTGCGCTCCGCGAACGATCGTAATGGGAATTCGGGTCGCGGCGTCCACGCCGGCCGGCACCTCGATGAAACCTGACGCGGCCTGGCCGGGCCGGGCAGTCGCGGAGCCGATTGTCAGCGAGGCGGGTTGTTGGATCGTGGCGACTAGGAGAGCGGGAATAACGGCGAGCATGCCATCTCCGCTGAACGGGATAGCATGATCTTATCGCCTTACGGCTTTAGGGGCACGTTCCTCCATTGACGAACCAACATTTGGTGAATGGCGAGGTCTTGAAGAAGGTCAGCAACATCGTACCCACTTTCTGCTGGCCGCTCTGCGACGGGTGCGTCCCGTCCTGCACGAAATCGGCGCTCTGCCACACGAGACCGTCGCCCTGGCGCGGCGTCATGCCGTCGGCCCAGAGGTACGGGCCCCAGGCGAGCCACGCTGCCCCGGTGTTGTAATTCAGATCGCCGGCACGCGGATCCGTCACGGTCCCGCTGTTGGACATTTGCTCGATTTGCGCCTGAATCAGCCACTTTACGGCGAAGCCAGACTCGTAGGCGAACGGCTCGGGATTCAGCGTGGTCGTCGCGTAGCCCGCGTAGATCCGACTCGAGAAGAAAATGATTTTCAAATTCGGATAATGTGATCTCAGCGCCCGCGCGATGTTGCCCAGCCGCGACTCGAGCTGGTACGCGTCGGACTGGGCCGACGGCAACGAGTCCTGCGGTCCGGCGTCGGCCTGTTTGACCCAGACGATCTGGACTTGCCGCTCGGTGAGACCCAACGGACCCAGGCGATTCAGCCGGACGGTGTCGTAATTGGCGTCCGTCGTCGCATCCCACGCCTGGGCGTCCTGGCCGCCGCGCGCGCCATTCACGATCGCCAATGTCGTGTGGTTGACGCTTGCGTCGGCCGCGGCTTGACCCATGAAGCTCCAACTGCTGCAGTTCGTGGTTGTGGAGCTTCCGGAACAGAATTCCTGCGTCGTGTTCGACATTCCGAGCGACAACAACACGACTTTCCCGCCTGTGCCCGGCGTTCCTGACGTGTCGAGTGGGACGACGGCCTGGGCGCGCGACTGCCCGGCAGTCGCGTGTGCGGTGGGTTCGACGTTTCCTCCGGCTGGGTACAGCCCGCCGACGAACCCTCTGTAGGTCCCGATGCCGAGCTCGGGCAGCGGCACGCGTCCCGCGGTGGTGGGACCGGTCCCCGGCCCCTTGTTGCCGCAACCCGCGATGGCGACCGCGAGACCGAAGAGCAAGAGTCGGCAGCATGCGCCCATGATCTGCAGACGATATTGCGCGATGGAGCGTTAACCAGTGACGGTGCTCACTCTGCGCTTCCTGCTCGGCTCGCCCCGGTGAGCAGCGATAGGTGGGGTAGCCCCCGGAATCACCCCGTTGCGGTGCCGCAACGACATCGAGCCCGGTCCACGGCCGACGCTCCGGGCACACGAATTGCTTCACCGAACGGCGAAGGGAGCCCTGATGAGGCGCAGGTCGTTCGCGTGGTGGGAAGATGCGATGCTCGCCTTCGGGTTGTGGCTGGCTGCGGTGCTCGCCTTGAGCGCACGTCGTCGCGGTTGACGGCGCCCCGCTTGTCTACCTAGGTATAGGAAGGCGCTTCGGAGGCGCGAGGCATGCCCGAGGTACCGCAATGGGCTCGTGTGCGCGGCGACCTAAACTGCCACGTGTTTGCAGTGGCGTGGGATGATCCGTACTGAGGCAGCTGTGAGGCCGCGGGCGCAGGGTACGCCGCGCCCGCGGCTCTCCGTTTAGCGCTCCTCGATCGGCTTCAGCTGGCCGATCTTGACCCATGACGGATCGACTTCTCGAACCAGGAACACGTAGATCATCCCGTCGCGCATCTCTCCGCTGGCCCCCGTGCGCGCCAGCTGAGCGTTTACTTGTTCTGGTCGCACGTCGTAGAGCCCGCCGGTGCTCGCGTCCACGATGAGTCCAATGAGCCCGCCGAACACGATATTGCCCCAGACCCAGCCGCTGGTTTTCCTGGTCGTCACCATCTCGAACTGCTGATAGCCGGGCATCGTCACTGTGATGCGATGTGAACGCTTCCGAGCAAGCTTGGCGGCGACCGGCGTCGTTCCTGCCGTCTGGCTATCCACTACGACCGTCGCGCCCGCCGGCTGGCTATTGATGCCTACTTGCTGGGAGGTGCCGTGCATAATTGTGGCGCATGCTGCCACGACAGCCGGCGCGAATACAGCGAGCGAGACGAGCTTCGCACTACGAGACATGGTCCCTCCTGGCCGGTGGGAATGGAATTGGGATTGCGGCTGTTGCGCGGTGAGGCGCCCACATCGGCAGGTCGATCGATGGTCCGGTCGACCGCCGGCGCGTTGGCGCCGAGAATGATGCGCTCGATATGCATCTGGGGCATCGCGCCCAGCGTCCCCCTCAACGTGAGCCGCGGCCGGGTGCCCGGGCGCAGCGCCTGGTAGTGCCACGCCCGGATCTCGCCCACCAGTCGTTCGATCTCGTCACGCGGCACGTTGTAATGCGCCAGCACTCTCGAGAAGATCTCGATCGATGTCTCGAACTCTTCGGGGATGACGACGTTGGCGCCGAGGTGCGTGAGCTCGGGAATCTCGATGACGTACCGCGTGCGCGCGATGATGTAGACCTTGGGATTGATCTCCCGGGCCACGCGCACCATCCGCCGCGTCGCCGCCGGATCGGAAATCGCGATCACAAAGAGGCGCGCGCGGTCGATGCCGAGGGCGCGCAGGATCTCGTCGCGCGTCGCGTCGCCGTAAAACGCCGGCTCCCCCTCGGTGCGCGCCATGCGCACCGTCTGCGCGTTCAGCTCGACGATGAGATACGGCGCGCTGATCGATCGCAGCGCCGCCGCGAGGTTGCGGCCATTGAGCCCGTAGCCCGCGATCACGACGTGATCCTTGACCTGCTCGTGCACGGGCGACAGGTCGCGCGGCCGGAATCCCGGCAGCAGCCGGTCGAGCGGTACGACCTTTTCGAGCGCATCGAGGATCGCCGGCCCGCCCTGGAGCAGGAACGGGGTCACCAGCATCGTCATCACGGCCACGCCGAGAAACTGCTGGTACAGGAGATTCGGCAGGAGCCCCGCGACCCGGCCTTCTTTCGCGAGGACGAACGAGAATTCGCCGATCTGCGATACCGCGACCCCGGCGAGTAGCGCGACGCGGCCGGAATACCCCAGCAAGGCGGGCCCCACCGCGGCGGACAGCGTCTTGCCGCCCATAATCACCGCGACGGCAATGAGGGTGAGAACGATGTGGTCTCGAATAACGTCGAGCTGGACGAGCATGCCCACGGCCACAAAGAACAGCGAGATGAAGATGTCGCGGAACGGCATGAGCTCCGCGAGCGCCTGGGGGCCGTAGTCCGACTCGGAGATGATCAGGCCGGCGAGAAAGGCGCCCAGCGCGAGCGACGCGCCCGCCGCGGCCGTGCCCAGCGCGGTCAGCGTGCCGATCAGGATCACGGCGATCAGGAAC
>QHUE01000083.1 GCA_003221825.1 Gemmatimonadota bacterium | reverse complement strand
ACGAGCGCGATATGCTCGGCCTCATCCACATCGTTGCGATAGCCGATGATCCGGAACTCGCCGAACGGCGTCGGCAGGCGCGCCTCGGCGACGCGATGGACCAGGCGCTCGTGCTTCAGCCGGTAGGCGACCAGCTGGGCCACGGTGATGAACGTGAGGCCATGCTCCGTGGCGAAGCGCTCGAGGTCGGGACGGCGCGCCATCGAGCCGTCGGCGTTGAGGATCTCGCAGATCACGCCGGCCGGATACAGGCCGGCGAGCCGCGCCAGGTCGATGCTCGCTTCGGTCTGGCCGACGCGCTGCAGCACGCCACCCGGGCGGGCACGGAGCGGAAAGATGTGTCCGGGCCGGCGGAGATCGCTGGGGACGGTCGAGGGATCGATCGCCACGCGGATCGTCGCGGCGCGATCGGCCGCCGAAATCCCCGTCGTCACGCCGAAGCGCGCGGCGGCGTCGATGCTGATCGTGAACGCCGTCTCGTGCGATTCGTTGTTGTGCTCGGTCATCTGCGGCAGGCCGAGCGCCTGGCAGCGCGCGGGGGTCAGCGGCATGCAGATCAGGCCGCGCGCGTGGGTCGCCATGAAGTTGATCATGTCGGCGGTGACCTTGTCGGCCGCCCCGACCAGATCGCCCTCGTTCTCGCGCCGCTCGTCATCGGCGACGATGACGAGCTTGCCGGCGCGGATATCCGCGATTGCTTGTTCTACCGCTGTGAACGACATAGCTGCCTCACGTATTTTCCCAGCACGTCGGCCTCGACGTGCACCCGGTCACCGCTACTGAGCCGCCCCAACGTCGTGTGCGCGCGTGTGAACGGCACGAGCGACACTTGAATACTGGACGACGTAATCTCGTTAACCGTCAAGCTGACCCCGTCAAGCGAAATCGAGCCGTGCAGCACCGTGATTTCTGCCACTTCCAGCGGCACGCGCACGTCGACGAGCAGCGCATCGTTCGCTTCCGCGACACGAACTACGTCCCCGACGCCGTCCACATGCCCTTGGACGAAGTGGCCACCCAACCGATCGCGCGCGCGCAGTGCGCGCTCGAGGTTTACCGTGCGACCCTTCTGCCATTCACCGATCAGCGTTCGACCGAGCGTCGTAGCGACGGCACGCACTGTGAAACCACCTTTTACGACTCGCTCGACGGTCAGGCAAGCACCGTTTACCGCGATGCTTTCGCCCTTCCTGACGCCCTTGTACGGCGCACCGATCAGCAGTTCAACGCCGTTTTTAACGCCGTTGTTCTCGACGCCGTCGTTAATACGCTTCTTTATTACGCCAGTCGCGTCGATTATTCCGGTAAACATAGCCGCCGATCCAAGACCAATAATGTATCAGAGCCTAAGGGGCGGCGCTCCACCACCACCCAGCGTGGCGCTTCGGCGAGCGGAAATGCCGGAATGCCTTGGAAAGCGGGCACCGCGCCCTCTCCGAGCCAGACGGGCGACTGCACCCAGTACAGGCGATCGACCAGCCCCTCCGTCAGGAGCTTGGTGCCGAGCGCGCCCCCGCCCTCACATAACAACGACTGGATCCCGGCGAGCCGCAGTTGGGCAAAGGCCTGCGCGAGCGCTTCGGGGCGGAAGACGCGCACGCCGTTGCCTTCGAGCACCGACACGTTGGCCATCGGCGCTTCGGGCGACGCGACGACCCAGGTCGGCACTTCCCGCGCCGTCTGGACGAGCGAAACGCCGAGGTTCAGCATTGCGCGGCGATCGAACACGATCCGCACCGGCGGCTTGCGCGGCGTGAGTCCGCCGCGGGCGGTGAGCTGCGGGTTGTCGGTCAGCGCCGTCGTGCCGCCGACGGCGATGGCGTCGAATCCCGCCCGCAACCAATGGACGTGATCGCGCGCTTCGGGACCCGAGATCCACTGCGAGCGGCCGCCGGCATCGGCGATCCGGCCGTCGATGGACGTCGCGAGCTTCAGCGCGACGAACGGACGGTCCGTCTGTTGCCTCGTGAACAGAAAAGGGGCGTTCTGCGCGGCCGCCTCCTCCGCGAGCAACCCGATCTGCGTTTCGATGCCGGCGCGCTTCAGAATCTCGACGCCGCCGCGCGCCTCGAGATCAGGGTCGCGCACCGCCGCGACAACGCGCCGCACGCCGGCCGCGCGGATCGCATCCGTGCACGGGGGCGTCTTGCCGTGATGGGCGCACGGCTCCAGCGTCACGACGAGCGTCGCACCTCGCGCCTTCTCGCCCGCGGTATGCAGCGCGTGCAGCTCGGCGTGCGGCCCGCCGAACTCGGCGTGCCAGCCCTCGGCGACCATCTCGTCCCCACGCAGCACGACGGCGCCCACCAGCGGATTGGGGGAGACACGGCCCCACCCACGCCACGCGAGCTCGAGGGCGCGGCGCATGGCCCCGAGCTCTTTATCGTTCTTCAAATCGAACCGCCGTGGCGGCGCCTTTGCGAGCCGGCCGGATCTCACCGATGATCCACGCCGGCACGCGGACACGCTCGGCGGTGCGCACGACCGTTTCGACATCATCACGTGCGGTCACGGCAATCATGCCGACGCCGAGATTGAACACGCGCCGCATCTCCTCCCGACCAACCTGCCCGGAGCGCATCAGGACGCGAAACACCGAAGGCCAGGGCCAGCTGCCGGCGTCCACGACCGCTTCCACGCCAGGCGGGAGCACACGGACCAGGTTGCCCGCGATGCCGCCGCCGGTCACGTGCGCGAGGGCGTGGACATCGGCGAGCACCGGGCGCAGTGCCGCGGCGTAGCTGCGGTGCACCGCGAGCAGGACCTCCCTGACCGACAGCGTCGTCTCGGGGAACGGGTCGTCGATCCCGAGCTTCATCGTGTCGAAAACGATCTTGCGGGCCAGCGTGTAGCCGTTGGTGTGGAGCCCGGTGGACGCGAAGCCGATGACCTGGTCGCCCGCGGTCACGCGATCGCCGTGCAGCGCCCGGTCTTCTTCGACGACCCCGACGATCGACCCGGCCAGGTCGTAGTGGCCCGGCTGATAGAGATCCGGCATCTGCGCCGTCTCGCCGCCGGCCAGCGTCATGTCGTGGGCCTGGCAGCCGCGCGCCACCCCCGAGACGATTTGCTCGGCGATTTCCGGAACGAGGTTTCCCGCGGCGATGTAGTCGAGGAACGCGAGCGGCGTCGCCCCGTGGACGAGGATGTCGTTGACCGAATGATTGACGAGATCTTCCCCGACCGAGTCGTGGACCCCCGCGAGGGCCGCGACCAGGACCTTGGATCCCACGCCGTCGGTCGACATGACGAGCACGGGCTTCTTGTAGCCATCGGGCACACGCACCATGCCGCCGAAGCCCCCGACGGCTCCCCGCGCGAGCGGCGTCCGCGTGCCGCGCACGAGCTCGGCGATCCGCCGTTTCGCCTCCTCGGCGGTGTCGAGCTTCACGCCGGCGGCGGCGTAGCGGTCCGCCTTGGTCATTCCTCGCCGTCCAGCGAGAAGTGGACGAGATCGCGGAACGCTTTCACGCGGCTGCGGACCTCTTGCAGCGTGATCTGCTCGAGGCGCTGCACGCCGAACGCCTCCACTGCAAGCGATCCCAGCGCCGATCCGTAGACCATGGCGCGGCGCAAGTTGGAGAACGCGAGGTCGCCGGTGCGCGCCACGTACGCCATGAATCCACCCGCGAACGCATCGCCGGCGCCGGTCGGGTCGAACACCTCCTGCAGCGGGTACGCCGGCGCCTTGAACGTCGTGTCGGGATCCACCAGCAGCGCCCCGTGCTCGCCCTGCTTGATCACCACCATCTTGGGCCCGCGGCCGAGGATCCAATGCGCCGCGCGGTAGACGTTCCAGTCGCCCGACAGCTCGCGCGCCTCGGAGTCGTTCACCATCAGGATGTCGATGTGGCGCAGCAGCTCGAGCAGCAGGTCCTTCTTCCCCTGAATCCAATAGTTCATCGTATCGCAGGCGACCAGCTTCGGCTGCTTCACCTGATCGAGCACGTTGAGCTGGAGCTCGGGGTCGATGTTCCCGAGAAACACGTACTTCGCGTCGCGGAACTTCTCGGGGATGCGCGGCTGAAATTGGGCGAAGACGCCGAGCCGCGTCTCGAGGGTCTCCCGGCTGTTGAGATCGTATGAATAGCGCGCCTTCCAGCGGAACGACTCTCCCGGCTGGCGCTCCACTCCCGCCAGATCGACGCCGCGGGCGGCGAGCTTTCGTAGGTGCGCTTCCGGGAAGTCGCTCCCCACGACGCCGACGACCTGCACGGGATGCAGCACGGCACCGGCCATCGAAAAGAAGACGGCGGCGCCGCCGAGGGCATCGGCCGTCTCGCCGAACGGCGTGATGACGGAATCGAGGGCGATCGAGCCGACCACGAGCAGGCTCACGCTTACATCCGATCCGGGGCGCGGATCCCCAAAAGAGAAAGGCCGTTCGACAGCACCTGTTGGACGGCGCGCGCCAGCACGAGCCGGGCCGCTTCTTCCGGCTCGCCCAGGACGCGGTATTTGTGATACCACGCATGCGCGAGCCGGGCCAGTCCCTCGAGATAGCCCGTGATGCGATGGGGTTCGTAGGCCGCGGCCGCGCGCCGCACGACGTCGGGAAACTCGGCCAGCTCCTT
>QHUE01000082.1 GCA_003221825.1 Gemmatimonadota bacterium | reverse complement strand
CGACGTGGTAAAGAGCGGGACATTGGATGTCCCGCCCGAGCTGCTCGACCGGTATGGAGCGGTATCGGAAGAGGTCGTGAGCGCGATGGCGGAAGGCGTGCAGCGACAATTCGCGGTCGCTGCCGCCCTCGCGATTACGGGGATTGCCGGGCCTGGGGGCGGGACCCCCGAGAAACCGGTCGGCACCGTCTGGCTCGCCGCGCGGTTTGGCGCCGAGACCCGCGCCCTGAAGCGGATGTTCCCGGGCGATCGCGGTGAGATCCGCGCGCGCTCCGCACAGGCAGCCCTCGACTTGCTCCGTCGCCTGCTGGCGAATGTCCCGTGAACCACATCAATGCACCCGACGGCACGCCGCTCGTCTACGACGCGTACGAGCCCGCGCGCCCCGGCGTGGCCGTCCTGCTGCTGCACGATTGGCAACCCCAACCCGCCGGGCCCCCCCCCGCCGACCGGTTCGTCGAGCTGGGCACGCAGCTGCAAGACGCGGGCTGCGCCGCGTACTTCCTGGACCAGCGCGGGCACGGCCGCTCGGGCGGACGGCGCGGGCATCTGTCCCGTTTCAGCCAATTGCTGGGAGACTTGCAAGCGTTACGCCGCGCGGTGCGTCGCCGGCAGGATGTCCCGCAGGTTCTCGTCGGGCACGGCTTCGGCGCGCTCGTGGTGCTTCGCTATCTCGAGACGCAGCCTGGCGAGCCGCCGGCCGCTGCCGTCATCGCCAGCCCCTGGCTCGCGGCGCGCGTGCGGCCAGCCGCGTGGAAACGGCTCGCCGCGAGGCTCGCCGATCTGTGGCCGACGCTGCCCACCGGCCGCGGCGCGGCCTTCATGACTGCCGGGGCCCGGGCGGAGCTGCAGTGGGCGCGGCGCGCGGTGCTGGCCGATTACCAGCGCATCGAGCGACCCCTGCTGTTCATGCTGGGCGGTGCGGATGGCGCGACGGACACGGACGTCGCCCGCCGCTTCGCGGCTGATCTCGGCGCGCACGCGACGGTGCAGTGGTATCCCGACCTTCCCTATGACTTGCTCACGACGCCCCGCGTGCGCGAGGCGCTGCTGCGCTTTCTTGCGGGATATCGCGCAACGGCGTGAGATCGGCTCCAGCGCTTTCCAGACGAAGGGGCCCGGGGTATCTTGTTGCCAGACCGAAAGTTCCCATCTATGACCCATAAACATCACCCGCGCCAGCCGCATGCGCCGTCTCTCGCCCCCGATCCGAAGGAGCCAGCGGCGGTCGCGCCGCCCCCTGAGGCTGCGGCGCCTGAAGCACCGCCGCCGGAGGCGTCCGAGATCGACGTCTGGAAGGATCGGCATCTGCGACTCGCTGCCGAGTACGACAACTTCCGGAAGCGGACGGCCAAGGAGCGCGCCGAAGTGTGGGCACGCGCGCAAGCGGAGCTCGTGTCTCGGCTGGCCGACGCGTTGGACGATTTGTCACGCTTCGCGCACATCGATCCTGGGGCCATCGACTCGAAGACATTGCACGACGGCGTGGATCTCGTCGAACGCAAGGTGTGGAAGGAGCTCGAGAGCGCGGGCGTCACACGCATCGATCAGGTGGGCGTGCCCTTCGACCCCAACGTGCACGAGGCCGTGACCACCCAGCCCGCTGCGAAACCGGAGCAGGACCACACCGTAGGCCAGGTGGTGCAACCCGGCTATAAGATGCGCGACACGTTGCTGCGGCCGGCC
This sequence comes from Gemmatimonadota bacterium, assembly GCA_003221825.1. Classification (GTDB taxonomy): domain Bacteria; phylum Gemmatimonadota; class Gemmatimonadetes; order Gemmatimonadales; family GWC2-71-9; genus 20CM-2-65-7. The sequence continues at coordinate 3,350 of QHUE01000082.1, read as the reverse complement.
CGTGTCGTGGTGCTGACCTGGCAGGGCCAGTAATGGCAGCACAGCGCGACTACTATCAGGTGTTGGGAGTCGCTGAAAGCGCCACGACGGACGAAATCAAGAAGGCTTTCCGGCGGCTGGCCAAACAGTACCATCCCGACCGCAATCCCAACAATCCGCAGGCTGCCGACCGCTTCAAGGAAATCAACGAAGCGCACGACGTGCTGAGCGACGGCGAAAAGCGCAAGAAATACGATCAGCTGCGCCGGTACGGCGCGTTCGCGGGTTCAGGGGGCTTTGGTGGCGGAGCCGGGAGTGCGCGACGCGGCCGCGGCGCTCCGCAGGACAGCGGTGACTTCGACATTTCGGACCTGGGGGGGCTGGGCGACATCTTCTCGTCCATCTTCGGCCGTCGCGGTGCGGGAGGGGGGGGGGGTCGCGAACCCGAGCCCGAAGACACCGAGACCGAGGTCACGATTCCGTTCCGCGTCGCGGCGCTGGGCGGGACGGTGCCGATCACGCTCGCGATGCCCGAGGTCTGTCCGACCTGCGGCGGCAGCGGAGCGGCGAAAGGCGCGACGGTCAATACGTGCCCCGAGTGCAAAGGGCGGGGCACGGTGTCGTTCGGTCAGGGCGGGTTCGCCGTCAATCGTCCCTGTCCGGTCTGTCGCGGCAAGGGGACCGTGCCCTCGCAGCGCTGCCCCACGTGCCAGGGCAGTGGAGAGCTGCGCGTCGAGAAGCGCATCAACGTCGATATCCCGGCCGGGATCGAAGAGGGCGCGCGCCTGCGCCTCAAGAATCAGGGCCCCAAAGGCCGTGGCGATCTCATCGTCCAGATCCACATTGCGACCGATCGCTTCTTCCGGCGCGAGGGACTCGATCTGATCGGTGTCGTGCCGATCAACCTCGCCCAGGCGCTCCTGGGATCGCGGATCAAGGTCAAGACGCTGGACGACAAGCGCGTCGTGCTCCGGATTCCTGCCGGGACGCAGCACGGGCAGAAGTTCCGGATTTCCGGCCATGGTATCGAAAAGAATGGACGGCGTGGCGATATGTACGTCGAAGCCCACGTCACGCTGCCAGAGAAGCTCAGCGTCGAGGAGCAGGAAGCCGTGAGGGCGTTTGCCGAGAAGGCGGGGCTGAAGTACTAGAGTTACGTCCGCCTCCGGTGACAGGGGTGATGCGGACCATCACGACGCCGTGTGCCGGCACCGTGGCGTTGAAGCGGTCGGTCATCACGCCGACGTCGCTGTGGGTCCAGAGATCGCGCACGCGCGCGGAGCCCCGCAGCCCAAGCGCGCGCCACGACGCCGTGATAACGGTCTGCAAGCCCGACCGGTTGAGCAGGACCACGGCGCGCGAGCCATCGGCGAGCGGTTTGGACCAGACCTGGAGGTCCGGCGCCGGTTCCTGCACCAACATTCCCTGTGCGCCCAGCGAGTCTTGGTCAACCGCGATCACCTCTTTGGTGGTGAGGATGTCGTGGGTCACCGCAGTCATGGTGCGGACGTCGTTGCCGGCCATGAGCGGCGCCGCCATGACGGCCCACAGGCTGAAGTGGGCGCGGTACTCGTCGTCCGTCATGCCCCCGTTGCCCACTTCCAGCATATCGGGATCGTTCCAGGCGCCCGGACTGGCGGCGTGCCCGTGCTGACTCGAGAGGTCCAGGATGGCGATCATGCTGGCCCACCGGTCACCGATGTCGCCGGTGGTGCGCCACAAGTTGCCGGTGCGCGGGCCCCACTCCCACGGCTGATTCGAGCCCCACTCGCAGATACTGAAGACGATGGGGCGCCCCGCTTTGGCGAGGGCATCGCGGAACTTGGCATACTGGGTCGGCGCGTCGAGCCCCTCCGAGTTGCACCAATCCTCCTTCACGTAGTCCACGCCCCACTCGGCGAACGTGCGTGCATCAATCTCCTCTGAGCCGTAGGTCCCGGGGCGGCCTTGGCACGTGAGGCGACCGGCATCGGTGTAGATCCCGAACTTGAGCCCCTTGGAATGCACGTAGTCGGCGAGCGGCTTGATTCCACCCGGGAAGCGGGCGGAGTCGGCCACGAGCCGGCCGGCGCGGTCGCGCGCGACTTGCCAGCAGTCGTCGATCACGACGTACTGGTATCCCGCGTCGCGCAACCCGCCCGAGACCATCGCGTCCGCCGTTTCCCTGATCAGCTGGGCGCTCACGTTGCAATGAAAGTGATTCCAGCTGTTCCATCCCATCGGGGGCGTGCGGGCGAGACCATTGTCGAGCAGGGGCGCGGAGGACGAACGAGTGTGACCGGTGCCGAATACGAGCGCGAGGCAGAGCAGCGTCGGGAATCGCGCGGACATGATCGCGTTGAAATTGCGGGCCGCCAGGGGCGCTCGCAAGCGGGGCGGCGCGGAGACGTGTCGCGCGCGCGCGACACTTACCAACTTGACGTCGCTCAGGCGCACGGCAGATTCGCACCCAGGCCACCATGAGACGTTTCGTGTTCAGCCTGTTCGTCGCGTGCGCGATCGCGTGCGGAGGTGCGCGGACTGCGCCGAACGCGCCAGGTGTATCGACGATCATCCCTCGCAAAACCGATGCGCGGGTCACGCGGGTTGAAGAGATGCTGCGCGGCGTGCCGGGTCTCGAAGTGACCCGGTTGGCGGACGGGAACTATCGGCTCCGGATCCGTGGGCAACGCAGCATCCGGGGGAATCCAACGGACGACAATCCCCTCGTCGTGATCGACGGTATCCCCATTCCGAACGAATCCATGAGCAGCATGCTGGCGGATCTCTCGCCCGGCGACGTTGCGCGGATCGAAGTGCTGAAGGACGCGGCGGACACGAGCATGTACGGATCGCGCGGCGCGAATGGCGTGATCGTGATTACCACCAAACGCGGACGAGGAGAGAGATCACCATGACGGCCGGCATGGCTCGGTGCATGGCGTTATCGGCGGTGGCGCTCCTGCTCGCGGCGCCCGCGTCGGCCCAGCGACCTGGCGCTGTCGAGATCGGTGCGCTCGCGCGGTTTACGGATTTCGATAACAACCTGGGGATGAGCAATACCGTGGGTGCTGGCGGGCGCCTGGCCGTGTACGTGCGGCCCCGGCTCGCGTTCGAGCTCGATATGTCGCGCACCTCCAGCGATCGGAGCGCCGGCTCCGCCATCTACACCCCGCTGCATGCCCGTCTCGTCGTGGGCCTTGGACGCCCCGGGCGCGTCGAGGGCCTGTTGGGCGCCGGATATGTCCACAATGCATACCGTGGCTCACTAGACGCGACTGACGGAGGTTTCTCGGGGCTCATCGGTGTGCGCTATCAGCTCAACAACCGCGTGTGGCTGCGCATGGGGACCGACCTCGACATCATGTTCCACCCGTCGTCGAACAGTCCCT
>QHUE01000067.1 GCA_003221825.1 Gemmatimonadota bacterium | reverse complement strand
CCGACGGGTTGAGGACCACGACCACGGACTTCAGGATCTCCAGGGTCTGCGGCTCATCAGACGCGGCGAGCTGATAGGCCACCTGCATGGCGGCCTCGAAGCCCGCCGGTTCGTCGCCGTGCACGGAGTACTGGAAGACCGCGACGGCCGGGCTCTGCGCCGCGATCGCCGCGGCGCGCGCCGCCGACGTCTTGCGTGGATCCGCCAGCTCCGCCAGACCCGCCCGGATCTGATCGAGCTTGGCGAGGTTTGCCGGATCGGAGATGATCAGCGCCCGAATCGGCCGATACTCGGTCGTGCGGCCCCACGTCTCGATCCGGACGCGATCGCCCGCGGTGGCGACCAAGGTGTCGAGATAGTGTTGCATCACTGCGTACATGGTGTGGTGCTCGCCGGCCGTGTAGCCGGTGATCGCCTCGGGGCGCGGGACGGCGGGGCGATAGGGGCCGCGGGAGTAGAAGTCGAACGGTTCCTGGGCGGCGAGCGGGGACACGAGGCTGCCCCACACCAGCAGGGTGAGCAACGGGCGCATGGAATCCTTCAGGATGATGTTGTGCCGAGCCCACCCTTCAGGGTGGGAATTATGCCCGGCGGCGCGCCGCCGGTAGTGCCTGGTCGAAAGAAGCGAACTCGAATGGCTTGGAGACGCAAGGCCGCCCCGTCCCGTCGAGGAAGCGCCGCATCTGATCGTTCACGAGGTCGCCCGTCGTGAAGATCACGCGCTCGGCGTGGGACGGGTCGTTGCTGCGGAGCCGCTCGAACAGCTGCTCGCCGGACAGGTCCGGCATGCGCATATCCAGGATGACGGCGTCGTATTTCGATCCCTTGAGCCGAACGAGCGCGTCCTCGCCGCTGGCCGTCGTTTCTACCTGGTGGCCCTTGCCGGCGAGGTAGCGCTGCAGCGACACGCGGACCGATGCCTCATCATCCACAACGAGCACGCGCAGGCTGTCGCTGCCGAGCGGTTGGACGGGCGTGGCGGCCGCCTGCTCGCCGGACGCCCGCGCCTCGGTCAGTGGTACTTCGACGACAAAGCGGGCTCCGGCCTGCTGCGCATTCTCCGCCCAGATTTTCCCCTCATGCTCGCGCACGATGCCCAGCGAGATCGAGAGCCCCAGACCCGTCCCTGAGCCGGTCGGCTTGGTCGTGAAGAAGGGGTTGAAGATCCGTTCGATGAGATTGGCCGGAATGCCGGCGCCGGTGTCCTCGACCTCGATCCGAATGGCGTCGCCGCTGCGGCGCGTGCGCACGGTGAGCCGATGATGGTGGCCTTCCTTCTGCTCCATCGCCTGCTCGGCATTGGTAATCAGGTTCAGGAACACCTGCTGCAGCTGATGCGCGTCGGCCATCGTGTCGGGCAGCGAATCGTCGTATTCCCGGCTCACGTCGATGCCGCGAACGCGGAGCTCATAGCCCCGGAGCTCGAGCGTGTCGTCGAGGACCTGATTGATGGCGGTCGGCACCTTCTCGGCTTTGTGCTGGCGCGCAAACGTCAGCAGGTTCTGCACGATGCGGCTGGCCCGGCGCGCCTCGCTGTAGATCGTTTCCGCCGCCGTGCGCTGATCGGGGGGAAACCGCTTTTCGGCCAGCAGCAGCTGGGCGAACGCCGAGATGCCCGCGAGCGGGTTATTGAGCTCGTGCGCGACGCCGGAGACGAGCTGCCCGATCGCCGACATTTTCTCCGATTGGATGAGCTGTTCCTGCAGCATCTTCTGATCGGTGACGTCGCGAATGAGGCACAGCACTTCCTCATCCTTCTGCGGCGTCGAGTAGGTGATCGAGATGGTGCGGACTTCGCCGTCCTTGCGGTAGAACTGCGACTCGAACAGGCCGGTCTCGCCGGCCAGGGCCTGCTGGAAGTGGCCGAGCGCCTTTGGCAGGTCGTCGTCCGGGAGCATGGGCGCGAACCACTGACCGACGAGCTCCTCGCGCCTGTAACCTGAGATGTTTTCCGCGGCGTGGTTCACCGTCGTGAAGCGGCCGTTGGCGTCCAGCGTGACGATCGCGTCCGAGGCGGACTCCACCAGGTGCCGGTAGCGGGCCTCGGAGCGGGCCAGCGTGTCTGCGGCACGCTTGGAGTCGGTGATATCGCGCAGCGTGGCGACTGTGCCGATGATTTCGCCGTCCATCCGGAAGGGGCCGCTCGAGACTGCCACATCGCGCTCTTCACCACTGCGGTGATTGACAATCCGCGTCTCGTAACGCTGAGTCTCACCGCCCAGGACGCGGTCTTCGCGTGACGCGACGTGGGAACGTTCGCTCGGCGATAAATTGTCGGCGATCGCCTGGCCGACGACCTCACCCACGTGCCAGCCCAGCAGCTCCGCGCCCGCCTCGTTCGCCGCGAGAACCCGCCGATTTGCGCCCGTAACGACGACAGCGTCCGGGAGCGCAGCCACGATGTCGGCTGCCGCCTGCAGGAAGTCCAGCGGCGGACTCTTGCCTGCCGCCGTGCTTGCCCCAGTCCCTCGGGTCGGCGAGATGCGACGAGCTTTACTCACGCGTGATAAGACGCCTCCATAGAGACCTTCATCAGGCTGAGACTTTCCAATGCCGACTGGGTGACCTTCTCGGGGGTGTCGCCGTCGCCCCGCTTCACGCAGTCCTTGATGATCTCGAGCGCATGAATGGGATGCTCATCGTCGTACTTGGCGTGCTCCTCGAGCCACCAGCGACCGCGCGGCCCGATTTTCTCGTTCTTCGCGAGCCCCCGCAACGCTTTTTCCGAGATTTTCTGTGCGACTCCTTCGACCGCATAGTTCGTTGCCGAGACCGCCTGGCCGAACTCGGCATTGCGGCACATGTCGGTCAAGTAGGCGTGGAACTTCTTCACTTCCGGGATCATCGGTTCCGGTTCCTGGAACCGCTTCTTGTGCACGTTGAAGCCATCCCCCATGGCACGCCACATCGCGTCATGTCGGCGCTCGACGCGGATGTTGTCGGTGAAGAACTCCCGACCCATCGTGGGGGAGCGATCCAGCAGCATCTGCAGCCACTGCGGGAAGTCGCGGATGATGGGATAGAACCCGACCAGGAAGTTCTGGATCTGCCCGTCGACCAGCTGATTCTCGGACGCGTCGATGATGACCGGCGTGTCGAGGATCGCCTGACGGCTGGGCTCGAGCGTCGCATCCAGATCCGCTACCCATGGTGGGTGCGGGGTGATTTCGACTGCCATTGCTGCTCCTCTCACGGGCGCGGGTGGGGGCGACTAGGGGAATGACCGCTCCAGGCGTGGCCTCAATGTACGGGCGGGCGTCGAACTTGCAAGCGTAAGTCGGATAGTGACTTGGCGCACATGATGAAAATGGCGTCTTGACAAGATATATCTTATCGGAATATCGTCACGTAACATCTAACCTGAGGCAGAGATGCGCGGCAAGTTCGGATGGGAGGGCTTTGGCTGGGGTTTCCGGATGCCGAGGGGCTGGGCTCGAGGAGGACGCCGGCAATGGTTTGGCGCGGGCGACATGAAGTACGTGATCCTGAAGCTCCTGCGGGATAAGCCCCGTCATGGATACGAGGTCATGAAGGAGCTGGAAGAGCGGATGCACGGCTGCTATTCGCCGTCGCCGGGCACCGTCTATCCCACCTTGCAGTGGCTCGAGGACGAAGGACTTGTCGTCGCGCGCGAAGTGGAAGGCAAGAAGGTCTACGAAATCACCGACACAGGACGGGCTTTTTTGGAAGAGCACAAAGACATCGTCGAAGAGATCTTCGATCGCGTAACCGAGACCGTCGAGCGCACGGTCGGCGGTTCGATGGCGGAGGTAAACCGCGCGCTCGGCCAGCTCGTGAAAGCGGTGTATCGCACCGCCTGGAAGGCAGAGAGCGACGGCGCCCGCAAGGACGTCGCGGAGATCCTGGCAAAGGCTACGGCCGAGATTGAAGCGCTCGCGAAAGCACCCGCGGCGAACGCCTAGCGCTTAGTCCTTAGTGACGGGCCCTCAACTCATCGAGGGCCCGTTTCACGTATACCCGCGTCATCTGCTTGCGCCACGACAAATCAAAGTCGGTGTTGTCCATCGGCTTCGACGGTCGGTAGGCCGCTTCGGCTGCGGCCGCGATGGACTCGTCGCAGAGCGGAGCTCCCATGAGCACCGCGCCCGCTTCCGCCACTTCCTGCGGATAACTCGCCACGCCACCAAGCACGATACGCGCAGCGGCGACGTTCTTCCCCTTCCACTGTACCCAGGCGGCGACGCCAAGCACGGGGAAATCGAACGAGCCGCGGCGCCGCAGCTTGTGGTAGACCGCATCCCAGCCATCTGGGGCGGGCAGACGCACATCCACCAGGATCTCGTCGGGCTGCTTGGTGAGGTAATTGATCCCGTCGTTGTGATAGAACCTGGCTGCGGGAACGACGCGCTCTCCCTGTGGTCCCAGCAACCGATATTCCGCACCGATCGCCACCATCACGGGCGCCACGTCGGATGAGCTGACCGCCCAGCAGCGCGGCGAGGACGGCGCCACCCAGCAGATCTTCCCGTCCTTCTTCATGCAGAAGTCGATCGACTTCCGCCATTCATAGCTCTGGTTGTAGTAATTGCAGCGCGTGTCGAGGCAGAGGTTGCCGCCGAGGGTGCCCATGTTGCGGAGCAGGGGAGTGGAGACCAGGCGGGCGGCGGTGCCGACGGCGGAATGTTGGAACGATGGAATGTTGGAAAGGGTGCTGAGGGTGACACACGTTCCAAGTTTCTCGCGTTCCATCGTTCGCAGATCCGGAATTCCCATCAGCGAGATGACCGTCTTCGGCTCTTGATGCCGTCGCTTCATGTTGGGGTAGAGATCGGTCCCGCCCGCGACATACATCCCATCGGGGCCGGCGTCGGCTTTCAGCGCCACTGCCTCTGCCAGAGACTTCGGCTGCAGGTAACGGAAGGACGGAAGTCGGAGCACTATGGACGGCCAGGCGGAGTCTTAAGAAAGTTGACGCGCAGCAAGCGTTGCGTCTCGTGGCCGACGAGCGGCCGGCGTCCCTTAACCTCGGATTTCGAAGCGATGTGTACCGGCACGCTTACCGAAGGAAGCAGGTCCCCGAACACGACTGTTGCCTCGAGATCTTGCATCGATGGGAGGACTCGTTCGGGGCGAGTCAGGCGAAACGTCAGCTGTCGCAGTTGGTACGTGTCCGCGTCCAGCCAGGCGCTGCCCGCGACATCGGGCGCGTGTAAGCGTTCGGCCGCGTAGAAGTCCACCCGCCAGGTTTGCGACCCATCGATGGTATCGACACCCGCGAAGGTGAAACAATGCGCTGTGTGAAAAGCCGGATCGGCGAGGTCTATCACCGTGGGCAACCGGAGGATGCGCTCCATTCGCCCGCGAGTCCCCGGTTGCATCGAAACGAGATTACCGGGCTTGTACGGCCGGTGCACATCGCTGCGGAGCTCGAGTGTATCGACCACAAGCGTATCGCCGTGTTTCGGCGCCGGATCGTCCCAAACGCGCCGCTCGAGCGCATACAAGAAGGGGTACTGGTCGGACAAGAGCCTGTAGCGCGCCGCGTTTTCCCGCAGCTGGTCGAAGATGGCCGCCAGTTGGGGCTCGGAATCACGGATCGGAGGTCCCGGGTTGAGACAGGTTCGCCCTACCACCGTGACCGGGGGCAACTCGATCGCCAATTCCTGCAGTCCGACATGTACCGCGATCGGTTGGGCCGCGACCGTTATCGTCGTGTCGTAAGGCACGTAGCCGATGGAGCGAACGACCAACCGATACGGGCCGCTCGAGAGCTCGGCAAACGAGAACGCCCCTGAGTCGTTGGTGAACCGCACCGCGTCCCCAGGGAAGAGTGCTATTGTACTGTACGGAACCGGAAGATTCGTGACGGCGTTGCGCACGTCGACGCGTACCGCCTGCGCGGTGAGGGCCGCGGAGGAGCTCAGGATGAGGGCCGGCGCCGTGAATCGCCGCATCAGTGCTGTCGTTCCGGTGCGGCGGCTGTAACAGGTGTCGCTCTTCCGTCGCCGCCCTCCCATGGCGTCGGGACGCGAGTGGGCTCGGGCCATGAGATGTCAGGGAAGCTCGTCGGTCCGAACCGGCCCTCTTCCCCCTTCGCTTTGGACCGCAGTGCCTTGAGCACCTTCTCGGGAGTGATAGGCACCTCATCCACGCGCACACCAACGGCGTCATAGACGGCATTCGCGACCGCGGGCATCACGGGTAGCAGCGGCCCCTGGCCGACTTCCTTCGCCCCGAAGGGACCATTCGGGTCGGGGTCCTCGATCAGATACGTGACGACGTCGCACATCTCCAGCGTCGTGGGGCTCTTGTACTCGAGCAGCGATGGGATCTTGTGCACGACGTTGCGATTACCGCGATACGCCATCTCCTCCATCAGCGCTTCGCCGAGGCCCATGTAGATCGAGCCCTCGACCTGGCCGATGACGGAAGCGGAGTTGATCGAGCGCCCCACATCGTGCGCGATCCAGATCGTCGGCACGCGGACGATGCCCGTCTCCGGATCGACATCCACCGCCGCCACACAGGCGCTGTACGAATAGGCGGGCGACGGGCCGACTCCGGCGCCCCGGTACCGTCCCGCGCTCGGTGGCGGCGTGTACGATCCCACCGTCCCGATCATGCCCTCGGCCGCTTCAGCGCACTGCACCGCTTCGGCGAACGTGATGCCGCGCGTGCGATCCTTGCGGTCGAACACGCGGCCCTCGGCGAAGGTGAGCCGCTCGAGCGGCACGTCGAGCTTCTTTGCGGCGTGGACCGCGAGGATCTGGCGCGCGCGCTCGGCCGCCTGGAGCGCCGCGTTGCCGCTCATGAGCGTGACGCGGCTCGAATAGCTGCCGAGGTCGACCGGCGTGAGGTCGGTGTCGGCGGTGACGACGGCGATGTCGAAGGGATCGATGCCCAGTACCTCGGCGACGATGTAGGCGAGGATCGAGTCCGACCCCTGCCCGATCTCGGTCGAGCCGCAGAACACCGTGACGCCGCCCGAGCGGTCGCATTTCAGCTGCACGCCCGAGTGCGGCATGTTGTTCCAGTAGATCGGCAGCCCGGCGCCCGAGATGTAGCTCGAACACGCGAGTCCCACTCCGCGCCCATGCGGCAGCTTGCGGAATTTCCCTTTCCAGTCGGACCCCTCGACGACCTTCGCGATGCATGCGCCCAGGCCCATCGAGCCGACGCGCAGATAATTCGCGGTGAGCGAGTTGGGCGGCACGAGCGTCTTGAGGCGCAGCTCGGCGGGGTCGATGCCGAGCTGCTCGGCGATCTTGTCGAGGTGGACTTCGAGGGCGAAGCGCGGCTGCGGCGTGCCGTGGCCCCGCTTGGGGCCGCACGGGGCCTTATTCGTAAAGGCCCGCGCACCCTGGAAGTGATAGCGCGGGACGTTGTACGTGACGGTCTGGAGCGCGCCGGTGTAGTAGGTGCTCGCAACGCCGTAGGAGCCGTAGGCGCCGCCGTCGAGCAGCGACCGGAAGTGCATCCCCGTGATCGCGCCGTCCTTTTTCACGCCGGTCCGCACCCACATGAGCGTCGGGTGGCGCCCGCGATGGCAGTAGAAGACTTCCTCGCGCGTCAGCGTGATCTTCACCGGCCGGCCCGTGATCATCGCGAGTTTGGCAACCGCGATCTCGTGGTTGAACGGATCGCTCTTGCCGCCGAACCCGCCGCCGTTGGGCGTCGCGATCACCCGAACCCGCGCCGCCGGCAGCTCGAGGACCTTGGCGAGCGCGCGGTGGACGTAGTGGGGCGTCTGGGTCGACGTCCACAGCGTCAGCTTGCTGTCGGGGGACCATTGCGCGACGGCGGCGTGCTGCTCCATCGGCAGATGCGTGCTGCCCTCAAAGAAGAAAAAATCTTCTCGGACCAAATCGGCCGCGGCAATTCCCGCCGCCGCGTCGCCGAACTCGAGGTCGATGAGTTTGTGGAGGTTGCCGCTGTCGCCATAGTCGTGGATCTGTGGCTCGGGATGCGCGACAGCTTCCTCCGCGGAGTCGAACGACTTGAGCGGCGCATAGACCACTTGGATGAGATCGAGCGCCGCGGTCGCCGTTTCTTCGGTCGTTGCCGCCACCGCCGCCACGGGATCGCCGATGAAGCGAACTTTGTCGAGGCACAGCGTATGCTCGTCCTGCGAGACGGGCAGAATGCCGAATGGAATCGGCAGATCCCGGCCGACGAGGACGGCCAGCACGCCAGCCAGCCGCCGCGCCGCGGTGACATCGATCGAGACGATGCGCGCGTGCGGCTGGGTGCTGCGCAGCAGCTTGCAGTACAGCATGCGGGGGAAGGAGAGATCGTCGGCAAAGCGCGTCGCGCCCGTCACCTTGGCGACGGCATCGACTTTCCGGAGGGCTTTACCGATGACGCGGTATTCGCTCATACGCGTCCCATGCGAGCAGCGGCGAGCTCGACGGCCTCATAGATCTTGATGTAGCCGGTGCAGCGGCAGAGGTTACCGGCGAGCGCGTCCTTGATCTCGTCGCGTGTCGGTCGCGGATTCGCCTCGAGGAGCGCCTCGGCGGCGAGGAGAAAGGCGGGCGTGCAGTAGCCGCACTGCGCCGCACCCAGGTCCGCGAACGTCTCCTGCAGGGGATGGAGTTTTCCACCACGCGCCATTCCTTCGACCGTGCGCACGGCGCGACCCGTGCACGCGAGACCCAGCACCAGGCAGGAGAGCACGGGCGTTCCATCCAGGAGCACCGTGCACGTCCCGCACTCGCCCAACTCACAGCCGTGCTTCGTGCCGGTGAGTCCTAGGTCTTCGCGCAGCACCTCGAGCAGCGTCTTGTGCGGTGCGAATGCCACTTCTGTCGCGTCGCCGTTGACCGTGAGCGCGATTTTGACTTTGGCTTCGTTGCTCGTGAGCACGATGTAATCTAGCTTTTGGACCGGAAAGCGAGGGAATGATGGAGGGAACGATGCAAAGATGGAATGATGGAAGGTGGGCGTGGCGGGTGGTTTCGGTGATGATGGTGGTCCTTTCCATCATTCCATCGTTCCATCTTTCAGCTCAGGATTACAGAGCCCAAGCCATCCGCATCCTCCGCACCGTCCCTCTCATCGACGGCCACAACGACATCCCTGACGCGATTCGCGAGCGCGGCGGTCTGGATTCCGTCAATCTCGCCGTGAGCCAACCGAAGCTGATGACCGACATCGCCCGCCTGCGCCGCGGGGCGGTGGGTGCGCAGTTCTGGGCCGCGTACGTGCCATCGACGACCATGGATTCCGGGTCACACCCGGCCGTCTATGCGCTCGAGCAGATCGACCTCATTCGCCGCCTCTGCGCCAGCAATGCGCGCAGCATGGCGATGGCGTACACCGCCGCCGACGTGCAGCGCAACTTTGCCGCCGGCAAGATCTCCTGTCTCATCGGGATCGAAGGCGGCCACGCCATCGAGAACTCGCTCGGCGCGCTGCGAATGTTCTCCAACCTCGGCACGCGCTACATGACGCTGACGCACTGGCGCAGCCTCGAGTGGGCGACCGCGTCCACCGATACCGCACGGCGCGGGCTCTCGCCTTTCGGCAAGCAGGTCGTGCTGGAGATGAATCGAGTCGGGATGCTCGTGGATTTGTCGCACGTCAACGACCAGACGATGTCCGACGCGCTGCATACATCCCAGGCGCCCGTCATCTTTTCGCACTCGTCGGCGCGCGCGCTCACGAATCACGCGCGCAACGTCCCCGACTCGATTCTCAAGCTGGTGGCGGCGAATCGCGGCGTCGTCATGGTGAACTTCAATCCCGGGTTTGTCTCGGAAGCGGTACGGGTGTACGGCGACAGCGTGACCGCGCGGCTCGATGTGCTGCGCGCGGCCGGTGCCGACTCGGCGACCCGGGCGGACTCGATGAAGGCATGGGACGCGCGGGCGCCGCACGCGACGCTCGCGCAGGTCGCCGACCACATCGAACACATCCGGCAGGTCTGTGGCGTCGATTGCGTCGGAGTCGGCTCCGATTTCGACGGTATCACCGAGGTGCCGGTGGGATTGGAAGACGTCTCCAAGCTGCCCGATCTGCTCGCCGAGCTGCTGCGGCGCGGCTGGACCGAGGCTGAGGTGAAAAAGGTAGCGGGATTGAATACCCTGCGTGTCATGCGCGACGCTGAACGAGTCGCGGTGGAAATGCGGCGGCCGCATCGGTAGACAGTCGCTGTCCCGGTCGCCATGTTGTCAGCAGGCCCTTTTCGCGAGGTCGGGACGATGAGGCGACCCGCACAAGCAGTGGTTGTCCACGGCGTGACGGGTGGACTCCTCGCTGGACTCGTTGTCGCGCTGTGGTTCCTCGTGGCGGACACGTTGGCAGGTCATTCCTTCCGTACGCCCACACTGCTCGCGGGCGTGGTGCTGAACCGCGAGTTCACGGAGGTCGGCTTCCGACTCGTTGCCGTGTACACGGTGCTGCACTTCGGAGTCTTTGCGATTCTGGGAGTGGGGATGGCGTGGGTCAGCGCGGCGTTCGCAGCGCCGCCGCGGCTCCTCCTGAGCCTGATGTTCGGAGTGCTCCTTCAGGAGGTGACCTTTTACGTTGGGCTGCTCGTCCTGCATGCGCCGCATCTCGGCGTCATTGCCTGGCCGCACGTCGTCGGCGCGAACATTGCCGCCGGCCTGGTCCTGATGGGCTACCTCCATTATGCCGAGCGCGATCCCCGCCCATTGAGACCAACGACGCTCCGAGAGCATCCTGCACTGGCGCGCGGCGTGGTCAACGGGCTCATCGGAGCCGCGGTGGTGGCGGCCTGGTTCTTCGTCCTCGATCTCGCCAGTGGCACGCCGTTCCGCACTCCTGCGGCGTTCGGCTCCGCGCTATTGCTCGGCGCCGCCGGGCCCGGTGAGATCGTCGTCACCTTTGGCTTGGTGGCGGTCTACACCGTCGTGCACGTCGTCGCGTTCGTCATCGCCGGGGTCGTGTTCGTTGCGCTGGCCGAGCAGGTGGAGCGTGTTCCCGCGCTCGCGCTGCTTGTGCTACTCACGGCCATCCTGCTCGAGGGACTCATACTGGCGACGATCGGCGTCGGGGCCCAATGGGTCTTGGGGGCGGTCGGTTGGTGGTCGGTGGCCGTTGCGAATGTCCTGGCCGTGCTTGCGATGGGGTGGCAGGTGTGGCGGACGCATCCGATGCTGCAACGTCGGTTGTTGGAGCATCCCCAGCTCCACGTGTAGGTGAGCGGCGGTCACGACGCAGAGACGCGCAGGCTTTGTCCGAGGCACGGCGTCGCGAGGCAGGAAATGGCGGGCCGTCATCTGCCCACCCAGCGCCGGATCTTTTCGAGCGCCACGCGCAGGCTGATGGGCTTCACCATGTAGTCCATGGCGCCCGCCTCGAGCCCGCGAAGCTGCTCCGTCTCACTGCCGTGCACCGTCGTGAACACGACGCGAAATTTTCCTGGACACTCCTGCTGCAGCTCCTCGAAGATGGAGTACCCGTCGAGGGCGGGGAGGTCGACGTCGAGGAGCAGCAACGGCGCCTGTGCCGCGCTGTGCGTGTCCATCGTTTTGAGCAGATCCAATGCTTCGCGGCCGTTGCGAAAGTGCAAAAACCGGTACCCGCGCGCCTCGAGGCCGAACGTGAGCAGCTCGGCCAGCGCGGGATCGTCCTCGACGACGATGACTTCCGGTACGTCGCTAGGCTCGTCGCTGTGCGGCGAAGGGGCGGCGATTGGCGGCGAAGGGGCGGTGAAGAATCCGAACGACCCGGCGGAGCCGCGCAGACGATGAGCGTCGCGGCGCAACGCTTCGATGGCCGCCGTGTCGGTGCCTGCAGCGATCAGCCGTTCGGCTAGCTCTGAGATTGCCCCCAGCTGATCGCGGGCTCCTAGCAAGTACTCGTCCCGGACTCCGGGAGGCAGCCCGAAGTCGTCGCCCTGTTGGGGGCCGGGGGGGCTCACGGGCACCAAGATATAACTAGCTTGTCTTTCGACCTAATGACTGTGCCTGTAGTAGGGCTATGCGAGACGTGCGCCTGGGTGCGGATTGTGACGAACCGGCGGGGGTCCGTCTTCTATCGGTGCCTCCGCGCCGATACGGACCCGCCCGACCCCTCCTGGCCTCGCTTTGTCCGCTACCCGCCGTTACCGGTGTTGCAGTGCCCCGGGTACGACCGGCGCGATCCGCTTGCTGAGGCCGAGCGCAATCGTGACGAGGGCTAGTGCGTCACACACTTCGGCGATGATGTGCGCGAAGAGTAGGTGATATGGGACAGCTTCCATGAACGAACCGAAGGGGAATCCTTGGTGGGAGGCGACCCAACTCAATAGTCGCTGTTCCCTTGGGGGGGGCCTGTAGGACGCGCAGGCCGTCCCCCCCGGCCCATCACGTAAGCGATTTCCGTGCCGAGCTCTTGTTTGTGCTCGGCTGTGCTCGTTTGTGACGCGTCTCACTTGCAGATTGCCCACCCGTCGTTCACTTTGGTGCCCGCGCTGCCTATCTCTTTAGCAGAAAGGGTTTTGTGATTCGGCGGTTCGTGCTGAAGTACTTCGAGCGCATCCTCGTCCTCCTGCTCGTCGCCTCGCTGCTCGTCATCAATTCCCTGATCGAGCAGAAGGTCGCGTTTCTCAGCTTCTATTATCTGCCGATCATCCTCGCCGGCTTCTATGGTGGCCGGCGGTTTGCCGTGGTCTCCGGTCTGTTCATCGCATCGCTCGTTTTCTTCCTGCAGGCTACACAAGGGATGGGAATGGAGGCGGGGCTGACCGAGGACGCGTTTCTGACGTTAGTCCCGTGGGTGGGCTTTCTGATCTTGACCGGGTATGTGGTCGGCGGGCTCGCCGAGCAGCGCGCGGCGCGTCTCGCGGACCTGAAGAACGCCTACCTCGCGACGCTGGAGGTTCTCACCTTCCATATCGAGTCTGCTGAAAACAATCAGGAAGGTCATTCGACCCGCGTCGCGGAGCTCGCGGCGGCGATGGGCGTCGAATTGAATCTGTCCGACGGCGAGCTCGAGAACCTGCGGATCGCGGCCTTGCTCCACGAGGTGGGGACCGCGGATCAGCGGTTGCTGCGGCTGCTGTCGCGCTCGGTCACCGACGAGTCACTCGCGGTCGCGCGCGCGCTGCGCGGCGCCGCCGAGATCATCGCCGAGTACTCGCATTACTATGAGATCGTCGGCGACGACTGGGATATCGAGGCGCTGCCAATGGCTACACCCGTGAAGATTCTGGCGGTGGCCGACGCGTTTGAGACATTGCAGATGGCTACGCCGGTGCGGCCGGCGTTCACGCGCTGGAGTGCGCTGGAAGAAGTCGAGAAGGGCGCCGGAAAGACGTTCGCGCGTGAAGCGGTGCGCGCCTTGCGTGTTATCGCGGGGCGTCCCGAGGCGCTGCGAGCTAGCTAGTCGGGGGCGGTGGCGCGTTGCGCCCGCTCGCCACCCCACCCGCAACACCCACTCCCAACGCGACTGCCGTTCCGATGGTCACGACCGGCAACAGCGCCACCGGCAGTGCCACGACCGCTGCCGCTGCTCCCGCGATGAGGGGGGCAACTTGCGCAGGGGGCGTTTCAGGCGCAATCGTGGACGCGATGGCCAAAGGTCCCCAGTACACCGATGCAACCGATGCCATTGGGCTGTTGCGGGTGGCAACGTGGTTTGGCCCGGCGTGTTTCATCATGCTCTCCGGGCTGTGGTTCTTCATGCTCAAGCAGGGATGGATTTCGCCCGGCATGTTCGTCGTCCTGCTCGTCCTGAACGTGCCGGTGACGATCGGCGGGATCTTCGTGATTCACCGCGCCGTCGGAGAGGCGTCCGTTCTGCTCGTCAAAACGATGTTCGCGGACGGCGACATTGCACCGCCGCCGACGTATCCGCGGCAGGACGTGCTGATCGTGCAGGGCAAGTATGCCGAGGCAGCCGACTGGTTCCGCGATCATCTGCGGATCGAGCCCGGCGACCATGAGGCTCGGTTGCAGCTGGCGCACCTCCTCGAGATGCACCTCCAGGGGTTCGATGAAGCCGAGCGCCTCTATCTCGAGATTCGTGGCGCGGAGCCGCCCGCGAGCGCGCGGGAACAGATGCGTGCGACGAACGGGCTGATCGATGTATATCGCAAAACGGGGCGAACGGGCCGGCTGAAGGTGGAGCTGGCGCGCTTTGTGGAGCGCTATCGGGGCTCGCCGCTGGCGGCCGGCGCGGCGCGCGAGCTCAAGGAGTTGAAGGAGATCGATTCTACCAGCGAATCGCCGCACTTCCCCACGTAAAGCCCGATCCGAACGCCGTGAGCACGAGCAGGTCCCCTTGCTTCAGCCGGCCCTCCGCGAGCGCTTCGTCGAGCGCGATGGGAATCGAGGCGGCGGTGGTGTTGCCGTACTTCTGAATGTTGCTGTAGACCTGGTCGTCGCGCAGACCCGCGGCTTTCTGGACCATCTCGATGATGCGTTGGTTGGCTTGATGAGGGACGAGCAAGTTGATATCGGCGGGAGTGAGGCGGTTGGTTTTAAGCGCGATGGCAATCGACTCTGGCATCTTGATGGACGCGAACTTGAAGACGTCGCGTCCTTCCATCACGGCGCGATGCAGTCCCTGCTCCAGCATCTCGACACTCACATACGGGTCGTGCGCCAGGCCGGGGCCGTCGACCCAGAGCTTCTCGGCGTACCGCCCGTCGGCAAAGATGTGGGTGGACAGCACGCCGCGGCCGTCATCGTCCACCGGTCCGAGCACGGCGGCGCCCGCGCCGTCGCCGAAGAGCACTGCCGTATCCCGCCCGCGCGTGGTCTTGTCGAGGCCGCGCGAATGCACCTCGGCGCCGACCAACGCGAGCCCCGCTTTGTCGAGCGCTTTCTGCGACGCCTCGCGCGCGAGTGCGACACCGGTGTCGCCCTTGTCGACCCAGTAGCGCGTCTTGATGCCGCTGCGCTGCAAGATCCACTCGTCGGACGTGTCCATGATCTTCGCGAGGTCGTCGTTCGTGACGACATGCGATGGGACATGAAAGCCGGTCGAGAGGAATGCGGTCCGCGGCATTGGGTCTCTGGGTTGCGGGTGAGAACGAAGGTACCAAGATTAGCGCATGGACCTCACGGTGACTAGGCAACAGTACGACGCGGTGCGCAATGCCAAGCACTTGCCCGACGTGCTCAAGAACGTGCTCGACAAGGCGGGAAGGAGCGCGAACGGCCACGTGCTGCATCTCACGTATGAGGAAGCGACCGCGCTGAACGAGCTCGCCGCGTGGAACGTGCACACCGATGCGGACGGCAACGTGACGCCGGAATCCCAGCTGTTCGACGATCTGGTCCGAGCGATACTTACACATCCTGAATACTGAGGGGGAATGATGGAACGTTGGAATGTTGGAAGGACCTTGATTCTCGGAATCGTTCTCACATTCCAACTTTCCAACATTCCAACCGTCGTTGCCGCCCAAAAGCGCGCCATCACGTTCGAGGACTACATCGCCCTCAAGTCCGTCAGCGATCCGCAGCTGTCGCCGGACGGCAAGTGGGTCGCCTACACGGTCTCGACTCCGTCGCTCCAGGACAACCGGAACGTCTCGCGCGTCTGGGTCGTCGAGGTCGCGACCGGCAGCGCGCGGGCCCTCACGGGTGGGCCGGGCTCGGACCGCCAGCCGCGCTGGTCGCCCGACGGCAAGACGCTCGCGTTTATCTCGACGCGGGAAGGCGGGGCGCAGGTGTGGCTGCTCCCGATCGCGGGAGGAGACGCGCGCAAGGTATCGAGTCTCGCCGACGGCGCATCCGATCCGGTGTGGCTGCCCGATGGCTCGGCCCTCCTGGTCGTGAGCGACATCAAATGGCCGGAGCACCAGGAGATCGATCAGCGCAACGGCGAGTATTCGACCGAAGCACGCATATGGACTGGTCTGATGTGGCGGCACTGGGACGACTTTCGGGCAGGGAAGCGGCAGCATCTGTTCCGCGTTGACGTGGCAACGGGGAAAGCGACGGACCTCACGCCCGTCGATCACGATGTGCCGGCGATCGCGACGGGCGGCGATGGCGACGTTGCAGTGTCGCCTGACGGCGAAGTCATCGCTGTGGCCATGCATGGCGATTCCACCGTTGCGGACAACACGAACGTCGACATCTACTTGATCGGCCCCGAACGAGCCATGCTCCGGTCGATCTCGACCGTAGCCGAGCGTGGCGCTGAAAACACACCGCGGTTTTCGCCGGACGGGACGATGCTCGCGTGGCTCTCGATGGAACGCGCGGGATTCGAGGCGGACCGTCAGCGGCTAATACTGCTTGCCCTGCCTGGCGGTCGCGGTCGGCGCCCAGCGAACGCCTCGGGACAATCAGGCGAAGCCACCGCGGGCTGGAACCTGTCCGTCGGATCCTATACGTGGTGTCCGAACTCGCGGTGCATCTACGCCGTCGTCGAAGAGCGCGGACGCGACAACATTTATCGGATCGATATCCCCGGATATAAACGCACCCGTCTCATCGCAGGTGGCGTGAATACCGGGACACAAGTGGGACCCGACAATCGCACGCTGGTCTATCTCCACCAAAGCAACACGCAGCCACCGGAGGTCTGGGTCTCGGGGAAGGCGCTGACCCATCACAACGATTCCGCCCTCGCGACGCTCGATCTCCCGCCGCTCGAGGAGTTCGGGTTCGTCGGCGCACTGGGCGACTCGGTGTTCGGGTGGTCCCAGAAGCCGCCGGGCTTCGACCCCACGCGCACGTATCCGCTCATCTACCTCATTCACGGCGGCCCGCAGGGAGCGTGGACCGACAGCTGGGGTCCGCGGTGGAATAACCAGATGTTCGCCGCCCGGGGATTCGTCGTCGCCGAGGTGAACTTCCACGGCTCGACCGGCTACGGCCAGAAGTTCACCGACGCGATCTCCCAGCACTGGGGCGACTACCCGTACGAAGACGTGATGAAAGGGGTGGACGTCGTCGCCCGGCTGCCGTACGTGGACTCGACGCGCATGGGCGCGGCGGGCGCGTCGTACGGCGGGTACATGGTCTACTGGATCGCCGGGCACAGCAATCGCTTCAAGGTGCTGGTGGACCACGACGGTGTGTTCAACACCACGAGTATGGCGGGCTCGACGGAAGAGCTCTGGTTCACCGACTGGGAGTTCGGCGGCACGCCGTACGCCAACCGCGCGCTGTACGAGAAGCGGTCGCCGCTGAACTTCGTGAGCAACTGGAAGACGCCGATGCTGATCGTGCATTCCCAGCTGGACTACCGCGTGGATCTTTCCGAAGGCTATCAGGCCTTCACGGCCGCGAAGCGCATGGGAGTCGACGCGAAATTCCTGTACTTCCCCGACGAAGGACACTGGGTGCTGCGTCCGCGCAATCGCCGCATCTGGTGGGGCACGGTCCTCGACTGGCTGGAGGTGCATCTGCATGAAAGCGCTCACCCGTAACACGCTGCTGGCGGTGCCGCTGGCACTGCTGCTGGCCGCGGTGCTCCCCGGTCATGGCGCGTTCGGCTGGCAGTTCTTGGACGCGTTTACGATCGCCTTTTCCTTCACGTACGTCGGCCACCTGGTCGAAACGTTGCTGCTGAAGATTCCCGGCATCGAGACCCCGGGGGGCAAGATTATCCGCGTGTTTGGCTGGTTTGCCGGCGGCTTGTGGTGTTACGAGCTGGGGCGCTGGGTGTTGCTCTTGTACGGTCGCAACACGGCCGACCTACCGCCGCTGCTGTGGGGTGGTGTCTTCTTCGTGGGTCTCGAGTTCGTGGTGCACGGACTCTTACAGGCGTCCGGCAAACCCAACTTCTACAGCGGACAACTTCGGGAGGTTGAGACTCCCACCGGCCGCTAAACGGGACGCGCGGTCTCCTCGACGTCCGGCTCGAGCGGTTTCTTCAGCCCCTCGAGGAGGTAACCGGCGGCGACACCGCTCACGACCATCAGCAGGCCGATCCACCCGAGCGCCGTGAGGCGCTGACTGAAGAGCAGCAGCGCCAACAATGATCCCACGACCGGTTCGATCGTGGCAGCGACTGAGGCGGGCGCGGCCTCGATGCGCTTCATCGCTCCAAAGAACAACAGGTTGGCGGCGATCACGGAGCCGGCGGCGAGTCCCAGCAGGCCGCGCCAGGCTGCCCCCGAAGGGGGCAACGTCGCGGGTCGCCCCCAAATCGTCAAAGCAATCCAGATCAGGACGACGCCGCCGACCGCTTCCAGGAACAGGACCTTCACGGCGCCGTACCGCGGAGCCGCCCACCGCCCCATCAACGACGTCAGCGCGTAGCTCAACGCCGAGAGGAGCCCGCCGGCAATTCCGGCCGCGAGCCCCATGCGCGCCGCCTCGGCACCGGCGTTGCTGCCGCCGGTTACGGTGAGCGCGACGCCGATCATCACGAGGACCGCGAGTGCGACGCGCGTGGGCGTGAGTGCTTCTTTGAGAATCACGCGCGCCAGCACCGCCACCATCACGGGGGCGGTGTAGAGGAGGGCCGCGGCGCCGGCGACCCCGACCCCCGCGATCGCGTACTGGTAGGCGATCTCGAAAAGCGCCACCATCGCGCCGCCACCGAGTCCCACGATCAGCCAGCCGCGGCGGTCAGCACGAAACATGTCACGGCGGAACACGATCCCCCAGATCGCCAGCGCCACGGTACCGATCAGGACGCGCCAGAAACCGATGCTCGTGGCGGGCATGAGGCCGTACAGTCCCGTCGAGAGCGGGCCCGTGGTGCCCCACGTCGCGCCCGCGCCGAGCGCGGACAGATAGCCGATGACGCGACTGCGGGGGGATTGTGCGGCGCGAGGTTCGGTCACGCGCCCAAGCTGTCCGTCGTCAGTTCGCCGCGCAACACCGTGACGGCTTGGCCGCCGATTTTGACCCGGTCACCGACCAACCGCAGCCGCAGCTCGCCACCGCGTGGCGACGCCTGATACGCGACGAGCTCTGTCTTGCCGAGCTTCGCGCTCCAGTATGGTGCGAGCGCGCAGTGTGCCGATCCGGTGACGGGATCTTCCGGAACGCCCGATTGCGGCGCGAAGAAGCGCGACACGAAATCGTGGCCGCTCTTTCCGTTACTCCGACTCGTCACGATTACGCCACGTGCGTCGACGCGGCTCACGGCGGTGAGATCGGGCGTCAACCCGCGCACTGTCGCTTCGGTCTCCACCTCGACCAGGTAATCGAAGCGGCTGCGGCCGACGAACGTCGCTCTCGCGCCGAGCGCCTCGAGGAGGCCGGCCGGCGGCGATGCGACCGCCGGAGGCGTGGCGGGGAAGTCGAGCTCGATCCACGTGTCGCGGCGGTCGGCCGTGAGCAGCCCGCCTTTGGTGTGAAAGCGCGCTTGCTCAGTCGGCTTGAGGTGACCGTCTTCCCACAGCACGTGCGCACTGGCGAGCGTCGCGTGGCCGCAGAGATCGACTTCGACGGCGGGCGTGAACCAGCGGAGATCGTAGCCGTCGCGTTGAGGAACGAGGAACGCAGTCTCGGCGAGATTCATCTCGCGCGCGACGTTGAGCATCCAGGCCGGCTCGGCGGCCTCTGGGAGGATGCAGACGGCGGCTGGATTGCCGGCGAACGGCCGATCGGTGAAGGAATCGACTTGGGTGATGCGGATTGGCATGGACTAGGAATCTAACCACCTGATAGGTGTCAGGTGTCTGGTGTCAGGTCTGCGCTCGAATGCGCTCACGGGCGGTCGAATGGTCCACCAAGAACGAGGTTGGCACACGATTCTTAAGGCATGACCATCGCGCGAGCCCGCGTCCTTTCGTATCGCGACTTGGTTGTTTGGCAGCGCGCAATGGACCTTACCGACTTCGCCTACGAGGTCGCAAAATCGTTTCCTAAAGACGAGCGATTTGCACTGACGAGTCAGATGCAGCGCTCCGCAGTATCAGTCCCCAGCAACATCGCGGAGGGACATGGAAGGGAACACCTCGGGGAGTATCTCCATCACCTGTCGATTGCGAACGGGTCGTTGATGGAGCTTGAGACTCAATTCGCGATCGCTTCCCGAAGGCAATACATCGATCAGGCCGCGTTAGGGCACGGGGTAACTTGAGCGGAGACGTCGGACGTCTTCTTGCCGGTCTCGTCCGAGCACTCAAGGCACGTCGTCCCTGACACCAGAGACCTGACACCTATCCTGGCAAGCGAAATGTTGTCGTGCCGTGAAACAGGCTGTTTTCATGCCCGATGATGAATGCCGTTTCGGGATCGTCGTTGCGGAGCACCAGTCGCAGGCCCATTGCGTTCGCGGGCACTTCGAACGTGATGTCGGTCGTATACGACTCGCCGGGAATCAGCTTGCGCTTCAAACCGTCGGTCGATCCCGGGTATCGGTTGCCCCCATCATCCACTAACGCCACGTACCGGCTGTTGGGTGTAAGCGTCGCGTCCCGTGGTCGACGGGACGAGATCGTCGCTTCGTCGAATCGCACTTTGACCGTCACCGTGTGCCGCACCAGCCCGCTCGGCAGGGATTCCGACTTGCTCGCCGCGACCGCGTAGGCCAGGTGA
Source organism: Gemmatimonadota bacterium (assembly GCA_003221825.1). GTDB lineage: Bacteria > Gemmatimonadota > Gemmatimonadetes > Gemmatimonadales > GWC2-71-9 > 20CM-2-65-7. The sequence goes on along the minus strand of QHUE01000067.1, from coordinate 10,003 downwards.
CAGTCGATCTCGCAGATGTGCTTCTCCTCGCCGGGAGCCAGCACGCGATTGTGGCTGAACACCGAGGCGCCGAGGAAGAGCAGCAGGTACAGTCCCGCTCCGCCCACCAGTGTCCACAGCGTAATCCGCGCGAACGGCTCACGCTTGGCGACTCGCGCGATCAGGTACAGAACCATGAGCGTCGCGCCGCCAAGCACGGCGCTGATAAAGAGAAGCACGGTGAACGGATTCAAGCCGTCAGTGATCATTGCGCTGCTCCCCGGGTTTGGTCGGACACGACGCTTTCAAGGCGTCGGCCTGATGGCGGACGAGTGCCCGGGCGCGCGCGCGACTCCAGTTCCAGGTGCGCCAATCGGACTCCTCCTTGTCCCAGCGGGCCACCAGACCGTGCACGACGATGCAACGGTCCTCCGCACCGAGCGCTGGGAGCGCGGCGAGCAGCGGCGGCACCGCATCCCCACCCAGCGTCAGCGCGTACTTCGCATCGAAGGGACGCTCGGCCGCAGGACGGCGGAGATTCGTCTTCACGATGAACGCGTCCGGGTTGAGGAGATGGAGGCCGGCGAGCACCGCGAGACCCTGCGTGAGCGCGCCGAACGCAAAGCGGTGACGGGTGCCCCGCAGCACCGTCCACGCGAACCACGCGAATACGCCGATCAAGAAAACCATGAATGCCGTCGCGTACAGGCGCGTGGTCGAGAGCCCGAACGCCGACACGTATAAGCGCATGCGCTCCAGTGCCGACGCCATGACGACCGTCAGCAGCACGAGGAGAAGGCCCGAGAACTGGCGAATCGTCCGGATCTGGGGCGTGGTGCCGCCGCGCGCCATGAAATCGGCCCCCAGGAGCACCGGCAGGACCAGACCGCTCGCCGTGACCAGTTGGAAGAACCCGGTACGCGCATACTCGGCGTAGGTGAGCCCGCCGGTTTGCTCGACGAGCGCGGCGCCGCCGAAGAAGTAGCGAAGCTGCACGACGACGAAGAGCAGAAAGAGCGCGTTGAGCAGTCCCAGCGCCACGACAAACGGCGTGACGGTGGGTGGGAGGTATTCCATCTTTGGGCCGGCGACCGGGCGGCCGATCAGACTCCAGCGCAGCCAGCCGGCCGTCAGCGCGCCCCAGAAGAAAATGAAAAAGGTGTGCGTCACGATGTTGGCGGCGTCGAACACGAGGAGATTCTGGAGCACGTTGGCGAAGACTTGGTCGGCGGCCGCGAACAATGCCGCAAAGACGACCAGCAGCGGCGCCGCGATGACGATGCCGGCCAGCACGCCGCGCAGTTGGCGCAGGCGTCCCTCGCGCGGCATCTCGCGCCAATCGATGTCCCGGCCGATCAGGATCAGTCCGCCGACGATGCTGGCGATGGTGGCCGTCACGCCGACCCGCACGTAATCGATCACGCTCCAGCGCATGATGCGCTCACCCTGCAGACTCGCGGCGGCGAAGGCCAGCGCCCCGACGAGCGCGAGCATGTCGAACTGGGCCAGGTCAGCGGCGTCGCGCCGCACGAAGGCCGCGCCCAGCAGCAACGCCGTAATCGCGAGCCAGGCGGTGTCGGGCCCAGGTGTGATGCGGTGGCGGCGGACGAGCCAGGCGCCGGCACCGACCAGGCCCGCGGTGCCGAGCGCCACGTTCAACCCCCAGGGCATCGCGCGGAGCAAGGCGTCGCCGATCAATCCGCCGGCAGCGCCGAACGCCAGGATCTCGAGGCCCAGCTTGGTGCGCGCAGAGACGGTTGGTAGCGCCGTCATACGGCCTCCCGCGTGGGCAAACCGCCGAAGCGGCGGTCGCGTGAGTGGAATTCGTGGATCGCGGCGGCGAGATGCGCCGCACCAAAGTCCGGCCACATCCGCTCGGTGAACCACAGCTCGGCGTAGGCGCATTCCCAGAGCAGGAAGTCGGACAGCCGTTGCTCACCGCCGGTGCGGATCAAGAGATCGACATCGGGGAGCAGGTCGCCGGCACGAATCGCGGCGCGGCCGGAGTAATCGACCGCAATCCGCAGGTCGAGACGGGTCCCGCCCGCCGTTCCGTGCTCCGCGGCCGCGATCGCCGTGACGAGCGAGTGGGGCAGGCGGTCGCGCCGGCCGATGACGGTGAGCTTGACGCCCTGCGCGGCGAGCTCCGCCGTCTCGGTCCGCAGATGGCGCGCGAACAGGCGCATCAATGTCGAGACTTCGGCGGCCGGCCGGGTCCAGTTGTCGGACGAGAAGGCATACAGCGTGAGGGCGGTGATGCCGCACCCGGGCGCGATCCGGACCACGCGGCGCACGGCTTCGGCGCCGGCGCGGTGGCCGGCGGCGCGCGGCAGCCCCCGGCGCGTCGCCCAGCGCCCGTTGCCGTCCATGACGATGGCGACGTGGAAAGAAGTACTTTGCTTCATAAAGCAATCCCGCAAAAAAAAGTGTCCACGTCAGCGTGCCCCTTCGCGAGTCGCGCGGATCAACGCTTCCATGTGATCGAGGTAGCGCTCGAGCGCCCGCCTGCCGAAGGCGGTGAGTCGGTATTCCGTTTTGGGGACGCGGCCTTCGAAGGATTTATCGCACGTGATGTACTCGGCGTCCTCGAGCTTGCGCGCGTGGACGCTGAGATTGCCGTCGCTCGTCTTGAGCAGCGCCTTCAACTCGTTGAACGTGAGACTCTCGCGCACCGCGAGCGCACTCACGATCGCGAGCCGCACGCGTTCGTGAATCAGCCGGTCGAGATCCGCCGGCGCCGGTTGCGCTTTCGTTTTCACCGGTCGTTCCGGTGCTGCGCGGGTGATCCGCGCCGTGTTGCTCTTAGCCACCGTACCTCCGTGCGATGATCAGCCCAAACAGCATGTGCAGGCCGCCGAAACCGACTGCGAGGAGCCAGGCTTGCCAGGCGGCCGGCGTGAACAGCGCCACCGTGCCCAGGATCATGAAACAGATTCCCATCACTGGGACGACTCGCATCGAGAATGCGCCGCCTGTGACCACACCGGTGCCATAGCACAACAACCAGACTGCTGGGAGTAGTGCGAGCTGCTTTGCGTGCCAGAGCACGTACGTCAGCAGCGCCCCGACGATGAACGGCGGCAGCACGCTGAGTCCAAAGCGTCGCCCGGGGCCGTGGACGATCGCGTCGCCGGCACGCAGCGCCTTGTACAGCAGAGCGGCGACGCCAACCCCGGCGCCGAGCAAGGCTTCGAACATCCAGACCCAGAGCCAGCGACTGTGCGGCTCACCGTAGACGGGTGCGACGGGCAGGGATCCCGCAATCGCCGAGGCGGCCAGCGCCGTCACGCCGAGCACGACCATGCCCCATCCAGGGACGGCCGTGAACGAGCCGGCCCGCTCCATCGTGGAGCGGATGAAGTTGAGGTTGTCGAGCGCGCGGTCACGCAGCGGCTGCGGGGACGTCATGCTGGAAAGCTGGAGCGGGGACGCTCTGTTGTCAAGTACTTTGTAACGTAAAGGATCTCAGCGGTTTTTCAGGCGCCGCACCAGCTTGAGGCCGGACCACACGTCATCGATCGCAGCGACCTTCACATCCACCAGTCCGGTAGGCAGGGCAACGGCCCGTACCACGTCTTCGGTCATATCGGTCGGAACACCGGAGGCTTTCTTTGGCCACGAGACCCACAAGGCACCGTCGGGCGCCAGTGCGCGCAACAGCACGGGGAGCTGCCGCTCGAGCAGGGCACGGTCGGCAGTGAAGAAGTGGATGAACGGCAGGACGCCCCGGGCCGCCGAGATCAACGTGACGCCACGTGGGAGCGTCCCCAAAGTTGCGCGGTAACCCTTTGGCGCATGGAGAATTGCGATCCGGGTTCCGGCCTTGATGCCCAGCTTCTCGACCAGCGAACGTTGACTGTAACCCGCAGGCATGATGGGAAGGTATCATCTCTCAGATGGTGCGCACCCGGAGGGTCTCATGAAACCTGTGACGTTCTTGCTCACCGCTGCCGCAATGCTCGCAGCCTGCGATACCGCGACCGCGCCGCGCTCCATGCAATCGAATGTCGACGACTCGCACGTGCCGGACGAGTTGCGTGTCTTGTACCGTGAAGATGCCGCTCGCCTCGCGCTTCGCGAGCTGCAGGCCCGGCCGGGCGGCTACGGCGACATCGCGATTAATGCAGAGCTGATCGACACCTACTACGCTGCGCTCGTCCAGGTATTCAACGCGGACGGCCTGGGCGCGCGCGATACCGTTGTGGACGTCTATGGCATTCACACCTTCGGCCAGCCGGAAACGCACCGGCTGCTGTTGCAGGCCTCCGCGGATCAGGAATGGGTGCAGCGACTCGTGAACGGGGAACTGCCTACCGGTAACGCGCGCGTAGATCGTCTGCTCGAGGACTACGGGCTTTCTCTGGACTGGAAATACCCGCTGTCTACCTCGAATGAGATGCTCATCGTGCTGCGGTCCGCCGCAACGTTGAACATCGCCGCGCTCGCGCACCTGTTCGAGGGAATTGCGGGCATCCGTTATTCCGAGCCTGACGGAATGGGGGGTGACGGGAACGACATTCGGGCGTCACGCGCCGATCTGATTCTGCTCGACTACAGTGTCGGGTACGGAGACTGTCCCGCTGGCTGCATCGGACGACGGTTCTATCACTTCGCCGTCCACGAGGACGGCACCGTCGATTACCTCGGCGCCTCGGGTTCTCCACCCCCGCAACCTGGTAGCCCCTAATCGGTATTCGGTATCCGGTCTTCGGTATTCGGTATTAGCTGTCCGGAGAACGCGCTAAAACAGACTGTCCCTGCCATGTAATGGTAACGCACTCCAGCCAGGCCACATCATGTTGTGAAGATGTCGAGAGACAAGGCACCGATCCGAAGTTATCGGGATCTCGAAGTGTGGCAGCGAGCCATGGATCTCGCTGTGGAATGCTGCACGGCGGCCAGGACATTCCCGCTCGATGAGCGCTACGGCTTGACCGCGCAGGTTAAAAGAAGCGCCGTGTCGGTTCCGTCAAACATCGCGGAGGGTAGAGGACGGATGGGGGTCCGTGGCTTCCTCAGTCACCTTTCCATCGCCAAGGGATCGCTCACGGAGGTTGAAACTCAGCTGCTAATCGCCAAAAGGCTGGGTTATATCGACGGAGAGACTGCCGACGCCCTGTTGAGACGTGCCACTCAAGTTAGCTGCTTACTGGCAGGCTTGATTCGAGCGCTCAAAGCCAAACAGGCACCCGCGAATACCGGATAGCGAATACCGGATACCTGTAGACTTGGGCACGGTGGCAAACTGGCGGTGCGGAGCTCAGAGACCGCACCGCCAGTCGGCAGGCAGCTACTGCACGCAGTTGCCGTGCGGATCGGGCTTCGGCTTGTCCACCACGACGCGATGATCGAGGTTGGCCACGGCCGTCGCGATGTCGTACACGAACTGCGCCACGTGCGCCAGCTTGTCATAGTCGATGTACTCCGGCTCGTCGGTCACCTGATGGTAATCGCGGTGGTTCCCCGTCGTGAAGAACGCGATCGGAATACCGTAGCGCGCGTACATGTAGTGATCGCTGCGGCAGTAGTACTGCTCCGGATGGCCGGTCGCGTCGAACTGATAATCGAATGAGAACGGCTGCTTCCGCGCCTTGTTCACCGTCTCGATCAGGTCGCCGAGCTCGGTCGACAGGCGGCGCGTGCCGATGAGCTGCAGGTATCCCGGCCCGCCGCCGTTCTCGTCGTCGGCGCGGCCGCGGCCTACCATGTCCATGTTGAGCTGCGCGACGATCGAATCGCGCGTCACGGTGGGATGATCGGTGAAGTACTGCGATCCGAACAGCCCCAGCTCTTCCCCGGTATGCCACACGAAGATCAACGACCGCTTGGGCTTCACCTTTGCGCCGGCGAACGCTTGCGCGATCTCGAGGACCGCCGTCGTGCCGGAGCCGTCGTCATCGGCGCCGTTGTAGATCGAATCGCGGCGCGCCGGATGCAGGCGGTGCAGGCTATCCACGTTCACGTGGATCTGCTGGATCTGATCGGGGCTCACCCGATGATTGGGGGCCGCCAACTCCAGTTTCCGGACGGCGTCGTTGAAGGCGCGGAGGGAATCGTGATCCACCGGCTCCTGGTCGAAGCCGATGTGGTCATTATGCGCGCCGATCGCCACGTACTCGCCGCGCAGCTTTGGATCGCTCCCCGGCAGGATCGCGACGACGTTGCGGGCCGGCGCGGGCGCCTCGACGAACAAGACCGAACCGTGCACCGTCTTTCCCGCCGCGCCGGCGCGCACGCTGTCGAGCGCGGCGCCGAGCAGCGTGCGGGCACCGGCCGCGTTCACGTACACGTAGACCGGCAGGGTCGTCGTATCAGTCGGCGGCGCGTCGCGCAGGATCGTCTGCGGCTGGCGGAAGAAATCGATCGCCTGCGGCGGGAACGTCTCGAGCGCCGCGACCGCGATACCGGCCGACGTGCGATACTTCGCCAGCAGCGCCCCGCGGTTCACCTGGGCGGCCGGCGGAAGGTTCGGGCCGCGCCGCACGCCGATCACGATGAACTTCCCGGCCGCCTGCTCCGCGGTCAGCTGCGTGCTGTCGCCGAGCACGCCGGCATACACCACCTGCGCGCCGTCGAAGCTCCGCGTCGCGATGCCCGGATCCCGCGGGACGAAATCATCCCAGGGGCGCAGGGCGGCGCCATCGACCGACAGCCCGGCACTCGCATCGAGTTGGCGTTTGACGAGCGGCACGTTCTGGAAGTAGCCGCCCGAATCACCCGCCGGCTGCAATCCAAAACGTTTGACCTCCGCGGCGATGTACGCCGTCGCTTTGAGATTGTATTCGCTGCCCGCCAGCCGGCCCATCATCGAATCGTCGGAGTACAGATAGAGGCGGGTCATGAGATCCGCCGGCGTGATCGCCGTTTGAGTGCGCGCCGGCGCGTGCTTCAGCGGCAGGGCCGCCCCTGTCTGCGCCTTCGCCTGAGTGGTGAGCGCGACGAATGCACCGAGGACTACGAACCGACCTACTGCCTGCATGGGCCTGTCTCCACAAAAAAGAAGGGAAGGGGAAGATCCGGGAGTAAGACGTTCAACTTGGCCGATTGGTTGCGCCCTGTCACGTCGGCGTCTCGTTAGGAACGGACGTCTTGCGGGAACGGCCCAGCGACCGCGCCAGGATGCCAAGCCCTGCCGCCTGCCCCTCGCGCCGGGGCATCGCGCGATACAGCAGGATGATCACGACCCAGGTCAGCCAGCTCGCCCGCTCGCTCCAGCTCAAGGACCGCAGCATGAACCAGGGCTGCGTGATCGCCGCGGCCCAGGGCCACCCCCCGCGGTCGCCCTGGACGAGCGCGAGCGGCCGTGCAAAGACGCGATTGGTCCGGAAGCCCTGCGCCCCCGGCAGGGAGAGATTCCAGACGCACGTCACCTGTCCCCAGCCGTGGTTGTCGCTCGCGCCCACGACCATCAGGTCGTGGCTGCCGGCGAGCGCGATCACGTCGTGCCGCAAGTCCGACGGAAACCCCAGGGCCTTCGGCGCGCAGTTCACGATTTCGAAGCCATCGACGCCCGCCACGACGAACGCGCCGAGATCGTCGCGATGATTGCGCCAGTACTCGGGCAACGACGCGATGCTGAGCGCACCCTGGCGCTCGACGGCCGCGAAGATCCGCACCATCCGCGCCGTGCTCTCGCCAAAGCTGTCGCGCGGCACCGCTTCGACCGGCCCGATCGCGACGACGTGCTGGCGATACACGCTCCATTCGACGCCCGGCAGCAAACTGATGGTGATGCCCTCGGGGAGGGGCAGCGAACCGTCGTACACGATGTTGTGATCGGTCACATACGTCGCGGCGAATCCCTGGCGCTCATGCCACGCGGCGAGCTTCGCGAGCGTCCATCCCGGCCGCCCGTCGTGCGACGCGTTCGTGTGCGCGTGGTAGTCGATCACGGTACCGACGCCGTCGGTCACGAGGCGGGGAACGGGGCGGGGCAGGACGACCGCCGCCAGGCCGAGCAGCAGGAGCACACCGGGACCGATCAGAGCCCGCACCACACGGCGTTGCCAGGTGAGCGGCGTCGCGGCGCGCCGCAACGCGCCCCACGCGCCGAGCGCCAGGATCCAGACGGCGAGCGCCCACTCCGCGCGGACCTGGCTGAAGAAGGTGAGCGCGTCGAGCGTGTTGGACAGGGGCGCGAACATGACGTACAGGATGGGACGATCGAGATCGGCATCGCCCGGGGTGGAGCCGGTGACGGCATCGACGAGCGGCGACAGCGGGTGAATCGCGGTCGCGAGAAGCAGGACCACCAGCGCGATTGCAATCGGGTGGCGGCGCAGCAGGTTCACTCGCAGATTCCCCGCATGTCGGGTCGGATAGAAGCTAGTGGTCGGCGGCCCCGCACGCGATGACGATCGAGCCCCGCCGACAGCTCGCCGAGCTGCCCCAGCTGGTGCTTGGCCCACTGCGAGGCCGGGCGGATGGCGCGTGGGAACATGGGCCACGCGGCAAGTGGACGCCGGCACAGATCGTCGAGCATCTGGCGCTCGGTCTCAACCTGAGCGCCGCGACGTTTCTGTCGCGCCGCAACCATGCGCCGATGTCTCGCCGACGCCGCACGCCCGCCGAGCACGTGGCCAGGTTGTTCATTTTTGGACTGCGCTGGTTTCCTCCCGGACGAAAAGCCCCGGAACGCACCACGCCCGCAGCGGAGATCGACGGCGCAACGGCAGAAGCGCACTTTCTGGCCGGTCTCGAGGTGTGGGATCAAGTCGACCGCGCGTTGTTACCGGAGCGACGCACCGATCTGTTCGTGAAGCACCCCCGTATGGGTGACCTCACCGTCGAGGAGTGGATGCGCTTTCACGTCATCCACGCGCGCCATCACGCGAAGCAGATCCGGGCACGCGTCGGCCCGTGAGCCGGAAGCGCGTGAAGAAGAAGCTGGTCGTCCGGGTGCCCAACCCGAATGCCCCGGTGAAAGAGCGGTTGAAGACCCCCTCGCACAAAGTCCATCGTTCCAAAAAGGCGTATCGCAGGCGCGAGAAACACCAAAAGGCGTCTGACCTCGACTAGATTTCCGGGACATGTCTGCCGTTGCCGACGCAAACCGGGGGGATTTCACCGCTAACCCCAGAGTCCTCGTTGTTACCCTCATGGCGGTGTTCATCGGTGTGGCCAGCGCGTTCGTCGCGCTGGCGCTCACCAAGCTGATCAGCTTCTTCACTAATCTCTTCTACTACCAGCGCATTGCCGTCGGGGAATTCACGTCGCCCGCCGGTCATCATCTCGGCGTGTGGTCGGTGTTCATTCCGATCGTCGGCGGCCTGATCATCGGCCTCATGGCCCGCTACGGCTCGGAGAAGATCCGCGGCCACGGCATCCCGGAGGCGCTGGAAGCGATCCTCATCGGCCGCAGCCGCATGGAGGCCCGAGTCGCCGTCCTCAAGCCGCTCTCGTCGGCGCTGTCGATCGGGACGGGCGGGCCGTTCGGTGCGGAAGGTCCGATCATCATGACGGGCGGCGCATTCGGCTCGCTGTTCGCGCAGGGGTTTCACATGTCCGCCGCCGAGCGCAAAACCCTGCTCGTGGCGGGCGCCGCGGGCGGCATGTCGGCGATCTTTGCGACGCCCGTGGCGGCGGTGCTGCTGGCCGTCGAGCTGCTGCTGTTCGAATGGAAGCCCCGCAGCTTCATCCCTGTGGCTGCCGCCGCGGCCGTCGCGGGCGCGCTGCGCGTGCCGCTGATGGGCGCGGGACCGGTGTTCGCGACCAGCGGGCACTTGCCGCTCGCTCCGCTCGCGCTGTTCAGCGCGCTCGCGCTCGGGTTGATCGCCGGCTTCGGATCGGGCCTCCTGACGCGGCTCGTGTACGCGTCGGAAGATTTCTTCGGCAAGCTGCCGATCCACTGGATGTGGTGGCCGGCGATCGGCGGCATGGTCGTCGGGTTGGGCGGCTTGCTGTACCCACGCGCGCTCGGCATCGGCTACGACGTGATTCGCGATCTCCTGAACGCCCGGCTGATCGGCACGTTCCTGCTTGGCCTGCTGATCACCAAGGCGGTGATCTGGGCGATCGCGCTCGG
>QHUE01000081.1 GCA_003221825.1 Gemmatimonadota bacterium | reverse complement strand
TGCCTTCGGCCCGCTGCTGCACGCCTGTATCGAACACGATGACGTGCTTGAGGCCGGGCAGATTGGCTTTGACCTCGAGGATCTTGGCGAGCTGGGCGGCCGTCGACACGAACACCGCGACCGCTTCCGAATCGCGCAGGATGTATTCGGTCTGTTTCGCGGTGAGGGTTGGATAGACCGGGACGTCGGTCGTCCGCGCGCAGAGGCAGGCGTAGTCGGCCAGCGCCCATTCGGGCCGATTCTCGGAGACGATCGCGACCTTGTCGCCCGGCTGGATGCCCAATTCGCGGAGGCCGAGCGAGATCGCTTGCACGCGCTCGAGCGCCTGCCGATGCGTGATGGAGACCCAGGCCCCGCCCACCTTCGACCGGAACGCGGCGGGCAGCCCGGCGTGCCGATCCACCGTGGTAAAAAACAGCTGGGTGAGCGTGCCTCGGTTCATTGCCTGAACTCCACGACGAAAGTCACACTGTCCGGAACGACGGTGCCGTTCACGTGCCGCATGGTGGCGGTGACGACGACGGAATCGGGTACCGGGCCGGGGTGCAGGCGCAGCCGGGTGCTCGCCACACCGGCCGCGTTGGTGAACACGGTGTCCTTCGGCACTAATGTGAGCACCGAACCGCTGTCCGGAAAGATGGTGATCGCGTACACGACGCGCCGGTTGACCGGGATCGCCCCCGCGAGCGCGTACGCCTGCACGCTCAACGAGTCGGAGAGGGAATCGGCGGCCGTGTCCGGCGGGACCGGGGTGACGAACACCGTGTTGCGCGTCGCGCCGGAGGCGCGCAGGGAGTCGAGCCGCGCGAGCACCGTCACGGTCTGGGGATTGGAGAACAGGCTTCCGATGCGAGCCTGCAGTCGCGCCGTCCCCACCGCCTTGCTGATGGAGACGCCCGTCGTGCTGTCGAGGACTGCCAGCGTGGCGGTATCGAGCGAGCTCCAGGAGAGCTGGGCCTGGACGGAATCACCCACGCCGTTGAGCGCCCGGCCACGGGGCCGAAAGGTGTCGGTCACCTCGACGCGCCCGCTGTCGGGCAGGGTGATCTCGATGGCCACCGGCTGCTCCAGATCCGTATTGATTTTGCAAGCGAACACCGCGGCAAGCGCGCAGACGATCAACGTCCGAATCAGGGGCGCTCCTCCGCGGCCCGCGATGGTGCCACGCCTCCGCCGGCGCGAAGGTCCTGCAGCGCCTGCGTCGCGTGCTCGATCCATTTTTGCGCGTCGGGTCCCCGGGGGGGATGCGCGAGGAAGGTCTTGAGGTGTTGCGCGGCGCCGTCGGGATCGCCGCGTTGCAGGAGGAGAAACGCGAGACCGTAGTGCGCGCCGGCCAGCGAGCTGTCCAGCTCGAGCGCGCGGCGGTAGTGACGGATCGCCTCATCAAAGCGGCGCGTCTTGGTGAAGGCGATCGCCATGTTCTGGAGAATGCGCGCGTCGTTGGGAAGATCGCGCAGCGCCAACCGATACGACGTCAGCGCGGCGTCGTAGTCCCCTTGACGCTCGAGGGCTAACGCCTCGTTGAGATAATCGAGACGTTGGGGCTGGAGGTCGTCGCCCGACGAGCCTCCCCCGAACAAGCGGCGCCAGAAACCCATGGGGCGAAAATAGCTTGCGGTTACAGACGCTGGCAATGTAGAATCCCAAACCATGGCCCGCCCCCCGCGTCCCACTCCCACGCCCCGTTCCTCCGCTGGTGTGCGCTCGGCGAGCAAGACTCCGCGCGGCGTGCTGCAAGTGGATTGGCCTTTCTTCGGCGAGCTCTGCCGCGTGCTGGCCCTGAAAGTGTTTCGCGAGTACGACCCCGAGGTCGTGATCGGGATCGCCAAGGCCGGCGTCATCCCCGGCGCCGTCGTCGCCAGCATCCTGCAACGGGACTTCGCATCCATCGCGATCACGCGCGAGGGATCCGTGATCGCCGGACCGCCGCGCCTCGTGACGGGCAAGCGCGTGTTGCTGGTCGACGAGACGTGCGAGTCGGGGAATACGATGAAGCTGGCGCTGGCCGCCGTCCGCGATCTCAAGCCCGCCGCCGTGAAGACGGCGGTGTCGTTCAAGACCGGCACCTATAAACCGGATTTTCACGCGCTCGAGAACGAGAACTTCATCATCCTGCCCTGGGACCTCGAAGTCATCGTCAACGGCGAGATCGTGGTCCGCCCCGATTACCGCGCCAAACTGAAAGAGACCAGTTGAAAGATCGTTTAGCCGAGAGCATCAAACAGTCCCGCGCTGACTACACCGAAATCCGCGTCGAACGCACCTGGAGCTCCGCTGTCGCTTTCCGCGGCCGCCGCCTCGAGACCGCGACCGTCAGCGAAGATCAGGGCGGATTCGTGCGCGTGCTCAACCCGGGCCACGGCTGGGGGATCGCGTCGTTCACGTCGCTCGACGAGCTGCCCGCGATGGTCCAGCGCGCCCATGAGCTGTCGCAGGCCGTGCGGCTCGACGAGCCCATCCGGCTGGCCGAGTCGGCGCCGCAGACGGGCGATGCCGTGCTGGAGCTGGACGGCGACGTGCGCGGCGTCGCACTCTCCGAGAAGAAGAAGCTGCTCGACCGGTACAACGGCGCCATGCTCGCCGTGTCCAATGCCATCGTCGATACGCAGTCGAGCTATCGCGACGAGGTCTCGGAAGTCTGGTACGTCAACTCCGAAGGCACGTCGCTGTACCAGCTGCGCCCCGAGGTCGTCGTGTCCGGGACCGCGATCGGGCGGCGCAACGGCACCATCGAAAAGGGCCTCGAGTCGATTGGGCTGCGCAAAGGCTGGAACAGCGTCCAGAACTACGAGGACAAGTTCCGCGTCGTCGCGCAGCGCGCCGTAGACCTGCTCGATGCCCCGCGCGTGCGCGGCGGCGCGTATCCCGTCATCCTCGACAACGAGCTGGCGGGTGTGTTCATCCACGAAGCGTTCGGGCATCTCTCCGAGGCCGACTTTGTGTACGAGAATCCGCAGGCCCGGGAGATGATGACGCTGGGGCGCCGCTTCGGGAAACCGGTCTTGAACGTGGGCGACAACGGCGCCGCCACGGGCCTGCGCGGCACGCTGCCGTACGACGACGAGGGGACGCCCACGCAGGACACGCCGCTGATTCGCGAGGGGATCCTCGTGGGCCGCCTGCACTCCCGCGAGACTGCCGCGAAGCTGGGGGAGCGCCCGACCGGCAACGCCCGCGCCATCTCGTTCCGCCACCCGCCGATCGTCCGGATGACGAACACCTACATCGCGCCGGGCAAGAAGGGCGCCCAATTCTCCGATCTGATCGGTGACATCAAGCTCGGTGTGTATGCCTGCGGCGCCTTCGGCGGCCAGACGATGCTGGAGAACTTCTCGTTCACGGCCGGCTGGGGCTACATGATTCGGGACGGGAAGGTCGCCGAGCTGGTAAAAGACGTCGTGCTGGCAGGGAATCTGTTTCAGACGCTCGACCGCATCGATCACATCGCGGGCGACTTCACCTGGAATCAGATGGGCGGCGGCTGCGGCAAAGGCGGCCAGTTCCCGCTCCCGGTGACCGAAGGGGCGCCGCACGTGCGCATCGAGGAAGCGCTGATCGGCGGGGACGTATGATCGACCGCCTGCTCGAGAGCGCGCGTGGCAAGGTCGATGGCGCCGACGCCCTGTGGCGCCGTGAGGAGCAGACCGCCGTCACGTTCGAGTCGGGGCGGCTCAAGTCGGCCGGCATCTCGGAGGAGGCGGGGCTCAACCTGCGCGTGCTCGCGGGCGGCCGCTTGGGCGTGGCGGGCACGACGGCCGCCAAACCCGACCCCGCGGAGCTCGTCGGACGCGCCCGCGCATCGGCCGAGCTGGGCGAGGTGGTGGAGCTCGTGTTTCCGAGCGCCGCCGCGACGGCACTGCCGCGCATTCCGACCTTCTTCGACCGCACGGCGAACGCATCGCTCGCCGAGCTGATCCGCATGGGTCGCTTCCTGGTCGAGCGGCTGGCGCGTCCCGACTGTCAGGTCAACATCTCCGTCCAGCGCGAGCTCGCCGATACCGCGGTGGGCAACACCGCCGGCGCCCGCGGGGAGTACCGCGCCACCGGCATCGGGGTGACGGCCGACGTCACGCGCATCGCCGGCGATGATGTGCTGATGGTCTACGATCAATACGTCGGCGCCGACCTGCCGAACGATGCCGATCTCGAGACATTGGTCCGCTCGGTCGAAACGCGACTGACGGCGGCGCTGAAGATCGTCGCGCCGCCCGATGGGGCGCTGGCCGTCGTGTTTACGCCCGCGGGGCTGGCCGCCGTGGTGCTGCCGCTCGAGCAGGCGCTGTCGGGCAAGACGGTGCTGCAGGGCAGCTCGCCGCTGGCGGGCAAGGTGGGTGAGACGCTGTTCGACGAGCGCCTGTCCATCTTCGACGATCCGCTCACTCCGGGCCGTCCCGCGTCCCGCCCCATCGACGACGAATGCGTGCCGTCACGGGCGACTGGGCTGGTGGAAAACGGCGTCGTGGGCCGGTTCGTGTACGACCTCGAAACCGCCGCGCGCGCCAAGACACAGAGCACCGGCAACGGCCGGCGCGGCGTGTTCGGGAAACCGCACATCGGGTACACGAATATTGTGTTTCGAATGGGCGACAGGGCAGGGGCACGACATGGCGTGCCGTACGGGCACGCCAGTGGCGTGCCCCTGCTGGGCGGCGGCCTGATCGCCGACATCCAGGATGGTCTGATCGTCGACGATCTGATCGGCGTGGGGCAGGGCAACGTGATCGGTGGGGCGTTCAGCCATCCGGTGGGGCTCGCCTATCGCGTGCAGCGCGGCGAGGTCACGGGCCGCGTGAAAGACTGCGCGGTCGCGGGGAATGCGTACGAGCTGCTCAAACGCATTGGGGGATTTGGGAACGACGGGAGGTGGCTGGGATCGCCACGACTGCGGCATTCGACTTCCATCACCGCGATGGTCTCGTCCGACAACCGTCCCAGAAAGTCGGCGAGCATGCCCGCCGAGAAAAAGCACATCGGCGACTGCGCCGTGCCGGGCTCCGCTTCCGCCCAGTCGCTCGAGTCGAGCGCGAGGGCGCCGGTCCCGATCGGACTCATCGTCACCGCGCCCCATCCGCCGCTGGTGAAAAACTCCGACAACGTCTCGCCGAGCAGATCGGCATCGAGGTCCGTCGGGTTGTTCACCGCGGCGAACGCCTGGTACAGGCCTGCGCCCGCGGCGTACCCGGCCTCTTGCAGGATCGTGACGAGCTGATCGGGAGCATGCGTGGCAAGGCTCGCATGCAGTTGGCGGACGATCGTCGGGGTCGTCATATCGGAAG
Source organism: Gemmatimonadota bacterium (assembly GCA_003221825.1). Classification (GTDB taxonomy): domain Bacteria; phylum Gemmatimonadota; class Gemmatimonadetes; order Gemmatimonadales; family GWC2-71-9; genus 20CM-2-65-7. The sequence goes on along the minus strand of QHUE01000081.1, from coordinate 3,756 downwards.
CCAACTTAGGGTTTGCGGTTCGCGCGGCGCAAGAGTTCCGCTTCGTCGATTTGCTCGACGCCGAGCGCTTTGGCCTTCTCGAGCTTCGACCCGGGGTCGGCACCCACGACCAGCGCGGTCGTCTTCTTGGACAGGCTGTCGGACACATGCCCGCCGGCCCCCTCGATGAGATCCCGCGCCTGTTGCCGCGACAGCGTGGGCAGTGTCCCGGTGACGACGAAGGTCTGGTCGGCGAGCGGCCGCGGGCCGGTGGCCGTCGCCGTTTCCTTCAACGTCAGCCCGGACTTTGCCAGGCTCTTGAGCAGGTCCTTGTTGCGGGCATCCTTAAAGAACCCGACCACCGCCTCGCCAATGGCTGGTCCGATCCCGCGCACCGCGCCGACTTCCTCGGCCCCAGCCTTCGCGAGCGCATCCATGGTGCCAAAATGCCGTGCCAGGAGCTTCGCTCCTTGCTGGCCGACGTGGCGAATGCCGAGCCCGAAGAGCACGGCAGAGAGCGGCTGCTGCTTGGAATCGACGATCGCCTCCACCAGCTGCTGCGCCGATTTCTCGGCGAATCCCTCCAGCGTGAGCAGCTGCACGGGCGTCAGCTCGTAGAGATCCGCGACATTATCGATCAGTTTGGCATCGAGCAGCGCGCGCACCCGTTCGTAGCCGAGCCCACGGATATCCATGGCGCTGCGGCCGGCGAAGTGCACGATCGATTCGAGGATGCGCGACGGGCACGAGATGTTGGGGCAGTACGACATGGCCTCATCGGGCGGATGCTCCACCGGCGAGCCGCAGGTCGGGCAGCGCTCCGGCATCTTGAACGGCTTCGTGGCACCCGTCCGCTTCTCTTTCACGGGGCCGAGGATCTGCGGGATCACCTCGCCGGCGCGTGTGACCTCGACCCAGTCGCCCTCCCGGATGTCCTTGGCCGCGATCAGCTCGGCATTGTGGAGCGTCGCGTTGGAGACGGTGACGCCGCCGATCTCCACAGGTTCGAGGACCGCGTAGGGATTGAGGGCGCCGGTGCGGCCCACGTTGATGCGGATCTCGAGCAACCTGGTGACCTGCACTTCGGGCTCGAACTTCCGGGCCACGGCCCAGCGCGGCTCGCGATTGCCGATCGTCCCCAGCTCCGCGTACAGCGACCGATTGTCGACCTTCACGGCGACGCCGTCGGCGCCGTAGTCGAGCGTCGGCAGCAGCGTCTGGAGCTTCGCGATCGCCGTGTGCGCGGCTGCCAGACCGTCGACGCGGGTGTGATGCGGCTCGACCGGCAGCCCCCACGCGAGCAGGGCGTCCAGCAGCTCGTGCTGCGAATCGATGCCCAGTTTCAAGCCGGGGGCCTCGACCTGGAACGTGAACACGCGCAGACCGCGGGCGCGCGTCTTTTTGGGATCGAGCTGTCGCAGGGCGCCGGCGGCGGCGTCAGCACCCCATCCTCGTAGGTGAGGCTCACGGCGGCGCCATCGATCTTCACTTCGAGCGTGTAGCCCGCCGTCTTCACCTCGGGCACCAGACGGGCGTTGCGCTCCTCCCATTCCTGCAGCTCCGCCTCGGTGAAGGCGTTCGCCAGCGAGAGCATGGGGACGAGGTGCCGGTGTTTGCGGAACCCGGTCGCCGGGTCGCCGCCGATTCGGAGGGTAGGGGAGTCAGGAGTCTGGAGTCCGGGATGCTTCGCTTCGAGGTCCTGCAGCTCGCGGAACAGCTTGTCGTACTCCGCGTCCGACATCTCCGGCTTGTCGAGGATGTAGTACGCGTGATTCGCCCGCTCGAGAATGCGCCGCAACTCGGCGGCCCGGGCCGCCGGCTTCACCGCCCCTTGGCTTCTTCCTGGATGACGGCCATCGCCACCGCGACGAGCCGGTCGAGCTCCTCGGCGCTGGCCTTGGGCAGGAGGCCTTCACCCCACGCGCCCTCGCGCTGTCCGAACGTGTCCAGCAGCCGGCGCATGAACGAGAGCAGCGCGACCCGCTCGAGCTCCATGCGGCGCAGCTGATCGCCGGTCTCGTGCGTCCGCTGCGCGAGGCGTTCGTAGCGGTGCGCGTTGCGCAGGCTTTGCGCGGTGAGGGACGCGACGACCTGCACGAAGCGCACGTCCGCATCGGAGAAGGTGGGTCCGTCGCGGTAGGTGCGCAGGAAAATCGCTCCGATGGCGACCGACCGCCACGTGATCGGCACGACCGTGATCGACTTCACGCGGCGATTGATCAGCTCGCCCTTCACGTGCCGCAGGGAAGGATCGTTGGCGGCGTCGGGGATGAAGACCGTCTCGCCGCTTACCATCGCGCGCTTGAGCTCGGGGTAGCGGTCGAGGTCGACGACGTAGTTGCGGATCGTCGGATCTTCGTACGACGCTACGAGACGGACCTGCTTGCCGCCCTTTTCACCCAGGAAAATGGAGCAGCGGTCGAGCCCGAATGATTCGCCCAGCTTGCGCGCGGTCGACTGCAGAATGTCAATGAAGTGTAAGGAACTGGACGCTTCCTTCAGGATCTCGATGACGGCGAGCAGATGCTTGCGCTCATGCTCGAGCTCGGCGATCCGCGCGGCCAGCCGTTCCGCTTCCGCGTGTGTGAGGGCCGAGTTGATGGTCATGGGTGCCATAGTTTCGCTCAGGGACGCGAGCGCCGTCAAGCGCGTGTAGATTAATCGCCATGCGAATCGTTCTGCTCTCGGCCGTCATCAGCATCGCACTCTGCGCGGAATCTGCGTCACAAACAGCCTCGACCGTAGCCGGATCCGGCGCGCCAATCGGCGCGTACACGGTAGTGCCCGAGCTCCCGGGCATGGGGCGACCCGTCGACATCACCGCCACCGCCGCCCGACGTCGCGCGCTGATGCGGCGCATTGGGCGCGGCACGGTGCTGATCCCGGCAGGTCACGAGCGCAACATCGAGCAGGACTACGTCCAGGACAACGATTTCCGACAGGACAACACCTTCTATTACTTCACCGAGCTCGAGACGCAGGACGCGGTGCTCATGATGACCGCGCGGGGGCCCGATTCGGTCGGGACTGTGCTGTTCCTCCCGCCCCGTACTCCTTCGCAGGAGCGGTGGACCGGCCTGCGGCTCGGCCCCGACAGCGTGGCGGTGCGGCTCTCCGGCATTGCGACCGTGTTACCGATCGATTCGCTCGACGCACGGGCTCGCGCCGCCCTCCAGCCGGTCTACACGCAAGGGCACGTGCGCCGTGGAAGCGCGGATACAGCCGCGAACAACCTGACGCCAATCGTCGACTCGATGCGCGTCGTAAAGGACGCCGACGAGATCATGCGCCTCAGGCGTGCGGTCGACATCAGCGTGGCGGGCCATATCGCCGCGATGCGCGCGGCGCGTCCGGGGATGTACGAATACCAGCTCGAGGCGGTGTTGGAAGACGGATTCCGCAGCAACGGGGCGGATCGGTTGGGTTATCCGTCGATCGTCGGCAGCGGACCGAACTCGACGACGCTGCACTACGACGTGAACCGCCGGAAAACCGAGAATGGCGACTTGGTCGTCATCGATGCGGCCGCCGAGTGGGGGCAGTATACCGCCGACGTGACGCGCACCTTCCCGGTCAACGGGAAGTTCACGCCCCGTCAAAAGGCGATCTACGATCTCGTGCTAGGCGCGCAGCAGGCCGCCTTCGACTCCCTGCGGCCCGGCGTCACCCTGCGGCAGCTCGACGGCATCGCGCGGCGCTACATGCAGCAGCACTCCGGAACGCTCTGCGGCCAAAAAACCTGCGACGACCGCGACTACTTCAACCACGGGCTGGGCC
>QHUE01000015.1 GCA_003221825.1 Gemmatimonadota bacterium | reverse complement strand
AAATCGGCGCCGAGGCCGAGATCGAACAGAAAGTCCGACGGCGCGCTGCCCGCGACGAAGAACCCCGTCGGCTGCACATAGGGCACGATGCTGATCTTGGAGTCGCGTGGATCGATCCGCCGCCCCAGCGATAAGCCCACCGGGATGATCAGCGCCGAGCTCCCGCTGACGAACTGTCCGCCGACGCCGAGGATCAACGCGCCGTCGAGCGGAAAGTCCTGCGTGTGTGAGACGACGCGCTCCCGTGCCTCCGTGCCGATCAAGAGGACCGAGCTCCCGTTCCCCCCGGGGGTGAAGATGCCGCCGCGAAACCCGAGATCGAATTTTCCATTCGACACCCGGTAGGCACCCTCGAACGCCGTGCCGCCACCATCCGGGAAGCTCAGCACCAAACCGATTTCCGAACGAGTAAACGCGCGGTAGGGCGCGTTGAAGGTGGGCATCCCGGTCGCCTGTGCCGCCGCCGTGGAGACGATCGCTCCACTCAGGGCCAGCAGACACAACACGCGAGTCCAGCGCATACTGACTCCTCGTGATTTGGTGAGAAGCTTACCCGACCAGCGGGCACAGCGTTCCGACGCACTAGTGCCAGAATGAAATGCCACAGGAAGATCGATGGCCCGCCGGGCAGAGCCTGACGGGCCATCGGGTACAGCATCACGTGTGTCTTACTGCCAGAACGACATACCCGCACGAACGCCAACGTTGTAGCCGCTGGGCAGAGCGCCGCTCTCAAAGTTATAGCGGAGGAATCCTTCCAGTCTCCAGTTGGTATTCGGCTTCGGGATGCGCGTGCCGACACCGCCATTCAGTGAGAACTGGTTCTCGGAAGACACGCCCGACGCGCTGATGATGCTGATCCCCGCGCCCCCCGTGAGATAGAGTCCCTTACGCGAGGTGTTCGTCCCCATCGGTTTCAAAAAGTTCACGTCGGGGTTGAAAACCATGATGTGCCCGCCGCCCTGACTCAGATACGAAAAGCTCAGGCGTGGCTCGACGTTGAAGGACCTGCCGATAAACCCAACCCGCAGATCGACCGGCGTACCTGCTTCGAACGTCCCGCAGCTCGCCGTGCAACCGCTTCCAACGTGACCAAACGCGGCGCCCAGATCGACGCCGAACTCGTTCTTCGCACCGCCGCCGCCGCCGCCAGCCGCGCGGCGCTGCGCCAGCGCCATGTGCGGGAGCGCCACCAGCGCGACAGCCGCCAGAAGACTACCTGTGACCTTCCGCATAAAAAGCCTCCAGTTGGGGTTGAAAAACCGCCACATCGTTAAGAATCACAAGGAGTTCTGTCAACTAGGGGCCCCTGAAAAACCGACGGCCCGTCTGCTATTGTGCTGACGGGCCGTCATTTACGGGCCCCGAGTGATGCCGCTCACGCCGCCAGAGGTCGCTTACTTGCCAAAGCTCAGGCCGACCGTGATCGGTAGAAAGTTCCACCGACTTGTGCCATCTGAGGCAACCGACGTGTACCGAGTGCCGAGAACCAGGCGCGTGCTCCCCGTCCCCATCTTGAAGGCGACCGCGGCACCGCCACCGAACCCGATCTTCGATTGCGAGGTGGAGCCAAGGGTAGCGTCGTCGAACTTCACATTGTAAAAGCCGACCCCCGCGTTCAGCATGATCCGCGCGGGAGCATTCGCCGGATTGAGCGCATATACCACCGACGCCATGCCGCCGAGGATCTTCGTGTGGCCATTAAGGCCGGTGCTGGCATCGTGCGACGTTTGCGAGTACGACAGGTCGCCGCGGATGCCGATTGGTTGGCCGGCGAGCCAGTATGTTGCGCCTGCGCCGCCGACGAAGCCCATCTTGTCGGCTGTGTTGTAATCCCCCATGGGCATCAGCACGCCAGCGCTCACGCCATACCGTAGAGTGCCCTGCGCCATGACGGGGCGGGCGGCGATAACGCAAAGCGCCACCGCGAGCAATGCCAGTCCGAGCCGCTTCATATCTATCCCTCCGGGAGAAAAGGGTGTTTTAGGAGTTTTGCGTCCTTCCAAGCTGGCACCACTGTTGGAAATTGACTCTGGGAAGTCAAGAGTTGGCGGGTGCTGCCTGCCGTGCCACGATGCGCACAACGTTCGATGCCACTTGAAGAAAGCCCCCCATCACCTGAAGTCGGGTCACACTTCCTGACCGGCTGATGTTCACGATCCCCTGGCCGAGAAGAGTCATGAACGGGGCGTGGTGTGGGAGAATCCCTACAAGCCCGTCATGGGCGGGAGCCACCACGCCATCAGCCTCGCCGTCAAACACCGACCGCTCGGCCGAAATGACCGATACGTGCATCAGGCGGACGCCATCTTCTTGGCCTGCGCCACGACGTCGTCGATGCCCCCCTGCATGTAAAACGCCTGCTCCGGAAGCTGGTCGAACTCACCCGACACGACCCGCTCGAACGACGCGATCGTGTCCTCGAGCTTCACGTACTTGCCCTCGAGGCCGGTGAACTGGGCAGCCACGAAGAAAGGCTGCGACAGGAAGCGCTGGACCCGCCGCGCGCGGGCGACGAGCAGCTTGTCCTCTTCCGACAGCTCGTCCATGCCGAGGATCGCAATGATGTCCTGGAGATCCTTGTAGCGCTGCAGAATGCGCTGCACCTCGACCGCGACCTTGTAGTGCCGGTCGCCAAGGTACTGCGCGTCGAGGATGCGGCTGGACGACGACAGGGGGTTCACGGCGGGATAGATCCCCAACTCCACAATGGCGCGATCGAGCACGACTGTCGCGTCGAGGTGCGAGAACGCGGTCGCCGGGGCGGGATCGGTCAGGTCGTCGGCCGGCACGTAGATCGCCTGCACCGACGTGATCGATCCCTTCTTCGTCGACGTGATGCGCTCCTGCAATTCACCCATCTCGGTTGCAAGAGTAGGCTGATAGCCGACGGCTGATGGCATTCTCCCCAGGAGCGCCGAGACTTCCGAGCCTGCCTGCGTAAAGCGGAAGATGTTGTCGATGAACACGAGCACGTCCTGGCCTTCGACGTCGCGGAAGTACTCGGCGACCGTGAGACCCGTCAGACCCACGCGCAACCGCGCACCCGGCGGTTCGTTCATCTGTCCGTAGATCAGCGCTACGGAGTCGAGCACATTGCTTTCCTTCATTTCGAGGTAGAGGTCGTTCCCCTCACGCGTGCGCTCGCCGACACCGCAGAACACCGACCGACCCCCGTGCCCCTTCTGCACGTTGTTGATCAGCTCCATGATGACGACGGTCTTGCCGACGCCCGCGCCGCCGAACAAGCCGATCTTACCGCCCTTCACGAAGGGGGCGATCAGATCGATGACCTTGATCCCGGTCTCGAACACTTCGGTCTTCGGCTCGAGGTCCACGAACTTCGGCGAGCCCCGATGAATCGGCCAGCGCTCGGCGTCCTTCGGAATCGGCGCCCCCTCGTCCACCGGCTCGCCGATGACGTTGAGGATGCGACCCAGCGCCGGCTTCCCGACGGGGACCGTGATCGGCTGGCCCGTGTCGACGACGTCCATGCCGCGCACGACGCCGTCGGTCGAGCTCATCGCGACCGCGCGCACCTGGTTGCGGCCGATGTGCTGCTCGACTTCGGCCACGAGCTGTCCCGAGTCCAGCTTGACCGTCACCGCGTTGTAGAGCTCGGGCAGCTGTTCGGGCTCGAACTCGACGTCGAGGACGGGTCCGATGACCTGGACCACTTTGCCGATGCTCCGTGCGCCCGCACCGGCCTTCGATGTCTCTTGAGACTTCGTCGCCATTATGGTTCCGTTTCTTGGTGTCAGGTGTCTGGTGTCAGATGTCTGGTGTCAGGTGTCAGAGTTGCATCCCTGACACCCGACACCTGACACCTATCCTTTAAGGGCCTCAGCTCCACCCACAATCTCCGCGAGCTCCTGCGTAATCTGAGCCTGTCGAGCTCGATTGAACGTGCGCTGCAGAATGTTCAGCATGTCGCTGCCCGCGTCGGTCGCATTCTTCATCGCCGTCCGCCGGGCGCCGTGCTCGGCGGCCGCGGTCTCGACGAGCGCGCGGTACATCTGGTTCTGCACATATAAAGGAAGGAGCTGCCGCAGGATCTCCTCGGCAGACGGCTTCAGAATGTAGTTGACCGCCGCAGTTGCCTCTTGACCGCCCGACCGCCGCTTTTCCGGTGGAGTTATAGGCAAGATCCGCAGCGTCGTCGGTGGCGTGGAGACGGCGCTGTTGAACTTCGCGAACACCACGTCCACGGCATCCAGCTCGCCGTTCGCGAACCGCTCCATCAGCGGCTTGGCCAGCTCAGCGGCGTGCTCGAGCGTCGGACGGTCGCCGATGTCGACTCGCTGTGACGCTGGCTCGCGTTTGGTGAACTTGAAGTAGCTGATGGCCTTCTTGCCGACGAGGTGCAGCTCGGTATGCGCGTCCTGCGCTTCGAGCTCCTCGAGCCGCCGGCGCGCTTCACGAATCAGATTGGCGTTGAACGCGCCGCAGAGGCCGCGGTTCGATGTGATCAGCACCAGCGCCGCCCGCCGCACTCCGGCGCCGCGGCCAGTGTGGCCCGGCTGGCGCAACAGGGGGAACCGCTCCGCCAGCTCGGGTGAGTAGAGCTGGCCGATCACTTCCGCGAGCGCCTGCGCGTACGGCCGCGCGCCGACCACGCGATCCTGGGCGCGCTTGAGCTTCGACGTGGAGACGAGCTCCATCGTCTTCGTGATCTTTTTCGTATTCTGCACCGAGCGGATGCGCCGCTTCAGCTCGCGGGGCTTCGCCATTAGAGCGCCTTGTACTCCTCGATCGCCTTCTTCAGGCGACCGCTCACGTCGTCCGACAGCGCTTTCCGCGTGCGGATTTCATCGGCGATCTCGGGATGTTGCGCAGCCATGAACTCGAGCAGCCCCTTCTCCCACTCTTTGATCTCCGGCACGTTCACATCGTCGATCAGGCCGTTGGTCACCGCGAAGATCACGATCACCTGCTGATCCACCGGCATCGGCTGGTATTGCGGCTGCTTCAGGACCTCTAC
>QHUE01000014.1 GCA_003221825.1 Gemmatimonadota bacterium | reverse complement strand
ACATCGTGCACTGGATGCAGCAGAACGGGAAATGGCTGATGGTCGACGACATCTGGAATAGCGACACGCCGTTGCCGTCCGCACCGCCGCCTCCGCCAGCTCCCGCCAGACGCGGACGTTAAAAACACAAAGCCCCGCAGCGGATGTCCACTGCGGGGCTTCGTGTTTCGATAGGTGCCGACGTTACGCGCTCTTCTTCGTCGGCCGCTCCTCCGTCCGCCGCTCCTCACGGACCTGCGTGACGGCGGTGCGCACCTTGTCCGTGATTTCGCGCTCGGTCTGCAGCGTGGCGATCAACGCCTCCGCCTGCTTCGTCTGAAACGCGAGCGCGCCGGCCTGTGTGACCGCCTGATCGATCAGCGCTTTCTGACTCGAGAGCTGCTCCAGCCCGGCCTGCATTTCCGCCAACATCGCCTCGACGCGGGCCAGCCGCTCCTCCGCCTGCTCCACCTGGCGCTTGCGGTGATCGAGCGTGTTCGCCGCGTCGTGGACGTGCGTCACCATGCTGAGCACGGTCTCGAGCATCGCACGCGTCTCGCCGACTTCCTCGCGCGCGGCCGCGATCGACCGCACATCATCCGTCGTCTTCTCGGCAACTTCGTACAGCCGGTGCATGTCGGCCTGCATCGCGTCGACCGTCGCCTGGCGCTGATTCATCTGCTCGAGCGCTCGCGTGAGCTGCGATTCGACCGCCTCCCACTTGGCGAGCCGCTCCTCGAATTGCGCCATCCGCTTCTGCGCGAAGCGCAAGCCGCCCGCGCGATTGTCTAGCTCGTCCAGCGTCGCCGTCAGCTCGAGCAGCCGGTTGCCGGCCGTCGTGACCGTGGTGCCCAGCTGTGACGAGCGCTCTTCCAGCTGTTGTGCGGCCGTCGCCGCTTGCTCGCGCAGCTGGGCCACCCGGTCCAGATGCTCCGTCGCCTTGTCGAGCGCCGACTGTTTGAGCTCGAGCTCCTGACCCAGCGCGCGTGTGCGCTCGGCCAGGCTCTCGAGGTTGTGGGCGCGTGATTCGAGCGTCGTCACCGTCGTGTCGATCTCTCCGACGCGTCGCTCCGCGCGCTCGACCGTCGCCACCGCCGCCGGCACGAGCTTTTCGATCCGCGCGGCTTCCTCCGCCCGGGCGGCCAGCGCGGCAAAGCGCTCATCGGCACCCGCCATGCGTGTCACCAGCTCACGGCTCCGCTCGTCGAGCTGCGTGCCGAGGGTGGTGAGATCGGTCAGCCGCTTGTTCAAGTCGTCCACCATGCGGCTGCGCGCGTCGATCTGTCCCATCGCCTGTGACAGGCGATCGGCTTCGCCACGGACCGACTCGACGGAGGGCTTCAGATCCTCGATTGCAGCCAGCTCGACACGGAGTGCCTTGATTTGGTCGGTTACGCCGGAGAGCCACGCCTTGGTGCCTGACTGCTGCTCGAGCACGCGCGCCATCTCGTCGGCGGCACCCTCCACCTGCTCCAGCGCGCCTCGAACCGATTCGTGTGTGCCCCTGAGCATCGCGACATCTTCCAGCGCCGCCTTCACGCCCGGGCTTGACTTCTCAAGTTGCGCCACCCGCTGCGTCATTTCTTCGACCGTGCTGCCCAACCGGCCGGTGTTCGTTTCCATCACGCGCACGCGCTCGGCCTGGGAGCCGAGCAGTGCCACGTTTTCGGCGATGCTCTCGAGCTGCGTCGCCAGGCCGTCCGCTTTGGAGTTGACGTCGGTGATGGAACGGCTCGACTCCTCCAACACCTTGAACCGGCCTTCCATCGCCGTCAGCCCGCCGCGCATATCGACGATCCGCTGTCCGACGGCATCGAGCCCCTGGTTCTCGAGCTCGAACCGCTTCACGGCGCGTTGCACGTCGTCGCGCAGCGCCGTCAGACGGGCGCGCAGCTCGTCATCGGCCTGTTTTACGGCGACATGGTTGGCGTTGATCTCGGTCGTGCGCTCCAGCACCTCGGCATGCAGCCCTTTGAGCTCCCCGACTTTCGACTCGAGGTCCTTGAGCCCCTTCGCGCTTTCCTCGTGACGGCGGATCTTCGCTTCGACGTCGCGCATGAGCTCGTGGAGCTTGCCGACCTCGCTGGTCGCGCGCTCGACGACCTCGCGCTGCGACTCGAGGGCCGTGACCTTCTGAGAGACGCCGTCGGCCAAGGCCTTCAGCGTGGTGAGCTGCCGCTTGGTTTGCACCGCTTCGGCCGCGGCTGCCGAGAGATCCTTCAGCGTCTGGCCGACCGTCGCGGCGCGCGACTCGGTTTCGCTAACGCTGCGCTGCGAATTCACCTGCCGCTCCTCAAACGCGCCGAACCGCGCGGCAACAGCCTCGCTCGACTTGCGGAGCTCTTCCTGCCGCGCGCGCACTTGATCGAAGCCGTTCGTGAGTTCCCGGACCGCGCCGCTCAAGGTGTCGGCATCCATCCGCAGCGCCTTGAACCCGCCGCCCAGCTCGAGGAAGCCGGCCACGTCGTTTTTCAGCGCCAGCGCCTGCTCGAGCACGCCACGCAGCTCGTCGATCTCGGTGCGCAGCTGTTTGGCGCTGTCGGAGTTCTGGGTGAGCTGCGTCTCGGTGCGCCGCTGCGACTTCGAGACGTTCTCGGTCTGTTCGTCGAGCGTCGCGAGTACGGGCACGAGCCGCTCCAACGATTTGACGCGCCCCTGCAGTTCGCTCACGACCTTCTGCGCCTCGGTGAGCGGCTGCATGAGCTGCGACAGGCTCTGACCGGAGTCGCGGGCGGCGGTGGTCAGGGCCTCAAAGGCGACGCGCTCACGCTTCATTTCAGCGAGGATCGCGCGCAATTCGGCAGGTAGTTGCTCAGCGGTCGTTTCGCGACCGAATATGGTCCAGGCGGCCATGATCCGATCCCCCCGTTAGGAGGGCTCCAGACAGCGGGTCCGTGGGCACGTATAGATGAATCAGTGAGGGCGGGGGGGGCGCGGTCCCAGCCTGGGACTGCATGAGTGCCGCGAACAATGTAGGAATCGAATATGCAAAGCGCAACGTGACCGACCTCACGCGTCCACTGGGACGCATGAAGTCCCCAAATGTCACTTAGCTAGTTTTTCTCGCCGCCGAGGGGCATCTCGAAGCGAGTCTTGAAGACAAGGCGGTCACCCGCCGAGGTCCCGCCCAAGCCGACGCCAAGATGCAGTGTCATGTCATCGCCAAGCCGCAGATCGGCGGTGGGATAGTACTGGTGCTTCTGACTCACCTCGCTGAATGAGCCGTACCACTCGAACCCCAGCGTCACGACCTTGCTGACATCTACGCCCACCCGCGCCCGCGGCTCGAACTCCCACTCGTGCTCGGGACCCGCGAGATCGCGTTCGAACGTGGGATCGGCGATCAGCTGCAAACTCCCAAACCGCCGCTCGAACACCGCCGTCAGCTCCGCCGTTCGGGCGCTCTCACTGAACGCCGGCCGCGCCGTCTCGTACTCGGCGCTGAATCCGACATCTACCGGGAGGCGCCAGGACTCCGGCGCACGCATGCGCGACCGCAGCCGCCATCCCGCGTACTCGAGCCCCATCCCCGGCACCTGGGCGCCGAGGAGGTAGCCGGCCAGCTCCCAATGATCGGTGATCCCGCGCGACACCTCGGCGGTAAAGCGCCACTGGCCCTGGGTCGGGGCTACAGTCCCACCAAAGGTGCTCGTCCCGCGGCTCGTGTAGTTGATATGCCCTTCCAACTCCCATTCGCCACGATGCGCGGTGGCGTAGGGGTAGACCGATATGTCGAATCGTTCTTGTGCTGTGAGAGGGTCTGTAACGAGAACGCCAATAACAGCGAGTGATCCAAACAAACTTCTCCGCATTGCGCCCCCAGCAATCTGGTTGAAGGAAAGCCGAGTTTAATTGTCGGGATTCAACGGCGCAAGCCTTCCATTCGTACTCCCTTCACTGCACGATTCCAACACTCACAATCATCGACTGAGGGCCGTCATGTCCCAGCGCCTGTGGGCGGCTGCCGCCGTCCTCACCGTCATCGCCGCACCAGTGTTGACGCAGAATCCCCCTGCACCACCGCCGCAACCCGCGCAACGCCCGCTCCCCCGTCCCCAACGTCCTGCTCCCAGCAACGTCACCGTGACAACGGGCGTGCCGAGCGGTGGAGGCATCACTCTGGACTCGACGCTGCTCGCCGGATTCCGCTGGCGCAACATCGGCCCCGCGAACATGGGCGGCCGCGTGTCGAGCGTCGCCGGCATTCCGAGCCCGTCGCGCACGTTCTTCGTCGCGGCGGCAGCGGGAGGAATCTGGAAGACGACCAACGCCGGCACGACGTTCCGTCCGGTGTTCGACAACGAGCGCTGCGTCTCGATGGGCGAATTGGCGATCGCCCCGTCGGACACCATGCAGGTGTGGGCCGGGACCGGCGAAGAGGACTCGCGCAACACGATCTCGCCGGGGTGCGGCATCTTCAAGTCCACCGATGGCGGGCTGACGTGGAAGCGCGTCGGACTGGAGAAGTCGGGCGCGATCGGCCGCATCGTCGTGCATCCGACGAATCCCAACATCGTCTACGTCGCGGCGCTCGGTCAGCCGTGGTCGGCGAACCCCGAGCGCGGCCTCTACAAGACGACCGACGGTGGGCAGACGTGGCAGCTCATCAAGTTCGTGTCCGACCGTGCCGGCTTCATCGACGTCGCGATGGATCCATCCAATCCCGAAGTGCTCTTCGCCGCGAGCTGGCAGCGCATGCGCGGGCCCTACTTCCTTAATAGTGGTGGACCCGGCAGCGCCCTCTGGAAGACGACCGACGGCGGCAAGACGTGGACCGAAGTGAAGGGCGGCGGTCTCCCCACGACGACCAAAGGGCGCATCGACATCGCGATCGCAGCCTCGGATCCGAAAGTGATCTACCTGATGGTCGAGGCCGACACGAACGCCAATGCCCAGGGTGGCGCCGGCAAGCCGGCGCAGACGCGTCCTTCCGGCCTGTATCGCTCGGCCGATGGCGGCGCGACCTGGGAAAAGATGAACGGCAACAACGTGCGCCCCTTCTATTACTCCCAGGTGCGCGTCGATCCGAAAGACGCTAACCGCGTCTACTGGTCGTCCACGCCAGTGAACTATTCGAATGACGGCGGCAAGACGATCGGCAACGCGACCGTCGGCATTCACGTCGACCATCGCGCGATGTGGATCGATCCGAACGATCCCAATCACATCGTCG
>QHUE01000013.1 GCA_003221825.1 Gemmatimonadota bacterium | reverse complement strand
AGACGTCCCGAAGCTCGAGACCGAGCCGTTTGCGGCGGTGCCCAACACCTTGAGCGTCAGGATCGAGATGTCGTCACCGATTACGTGGGCCGAGCTCGCACGCTGGTACGCCGGGCTCTCCAGCAGCCGGTACGCGTTGAGCCCACCGCTCGAGACGCAGCTCGCCGAGCACGTAAAGGATGCCCACACGCTGGAGGATTCACTGCGTGCGGTGCATCGCTGGGTGTCGCAGGACTTCCGCTACGTCTCGCTCTCGCTCGGCATCGGCGGGTACTTGCCGCGACTGCCGGCGCAGGTGCTAGAGACGCGCTACGGTGACTGCAAGGACAAGGCGACGCTGTTCATCGCGCTGGTGCGCCGCATGGGTCTCACCGCGTATCCCGTGCTACTCAGCGCGAGCGGGGGCGCCGACTCGACGCTGCCGACGGTGCAGCAGTTCGATCATATGATTGCCGCGGTCGACCGGCCGGAACAGGACGGCGGGAGGATCTATCTCGATCTGACTTCCGACCTGACGCCGTACGGCGAGCTGCCGCCCGCCGAGGAAGGTTCGTTCGCGCTCGTCGTGCATGACGACGGGAAGTTCGAGGATGTGACGCTTCCGGAGCGTCCGGCCTCGGCGAACCGCTCGGAAATGCGCATCGCCGGCGAGCTCAGCGCGGATGGCCATTTCGCCGGTCGCTACACGGAGACCAAGAGCGGCGCGCTGCAGTACGGCTTGCGCCGCGCCTACGCGCGCGTGTTCAGCAAGGACGAGCTGAGTCGTCTCACGCAGGTGCTGGCGAACGGCGTGTTCTCCGGCGCCTCGGGCGACAGCCTCTCCCTCTTTGATGGCCGTGATCTGCAGGCAAAACCGCGTGTGACGCTGCTCGTGAACGACGCGCCTGTGCTCTCGAGCAGCGGTGGCACGCGCATCTTCACCCTGCCTCCGGCGCTGCCCAATTACGCCTCGCTCGGCCTCGCCTCGGCGCTCGAGCGCCGCAAGCCCCGGCGTTACCCGATCAACATCGGCGCCGTGATCGGTCCCCTGGAGACCGTTTCGGAGCTGCGGATGACGTTGCCTGTCGGCTGGAAAGCGGAGCTGCCGCCCAACGTCACGGAAGCGAGCCAGTTCGGCAGCTACAGCGCCGAGTATGCGCAGGAGGGTCGCGAGCTGCGCGTGACGCGCCGCATGTCGGGCGCGAAGGGTACGGCACCGCCGGAGAGCGTGGATGCGCTGATCGCGTGGCTGCGGGCGATTTCCAAGGACGACGTCAAGTTCATCGTGCTGCAGCCGGGGCAGTGATCGCGGTTCTCGGCCTGCTGCTGCAGCTCAGTCAGCCGCGGTGGGCCGCGCTGCAAGACATCAGACTTGGTGGCCCGGTCGACGCCATCCTGGCGAAGGGCGGCGAATGCCGGCCCGGTGATGCGGTCGGTCCACTGGGCCCGGGGATGTCGGTCTATTCCTTCGCCCAAATGACTTTCGGCTACGCCTTGCCGCACCCCCATCAGCCGCGTGACAGCGTCGCCATCCGGCGTGCCCTGAGCGCTGGGACGATGTGCTGGGCGCCGCTGGACAGCAGCGCGCACGCGATGGCGGCAGCAGTGGACCGGCGCATCGTCGCCGTCATCGTCTTCTTCCTGCGCGATTCCACGCCGCTGCCTCCCGACTCGGTCCGGCATCTTGCATACGCCGCCTGGGGCCGTCCCATGCACCACTCGCCGACGCTCGATACCTGGAGCAGCCCGCGCTACCGCTCGTATTTCATGGTGCCGTACGTGCCCCCTTCCCGCGCCGCGCCCCCCTGGGCACGCACACCGCAGCTCATCATGCTCGATATCGCCGCCTGTTCGGCATTCGATCGCCGCGCGCACCGAGCGGGTGTCGGCGGCGAAGCGGGGGAATGCTAGCTCCAGCCCGGCGAATCGTCTCGCTGCTCCCGAGCGCGACGGAAATCGTGTGCGCGTTGGGGCTCGCCGACCGGCTCGTCGGGATTTCGCACAGCTGCGATTATCCGCCGAGCGTGACCGATCGCCCGCGGCTGACCCGGCCGCGCCGGAATCTCGATGGCCTCTCGAGCGGTGAGATCGACGCCGCCGTCCGTGCCGCGCTGCACGAGGACGGCAGCGTCTATGAGATCGATCTGGATGGGATTCGCGCACTCGCACCCGATCTCGTCCTTACGCAGGGGATCTGCGATGTGTGTGCGGTGCCGGAGAGCCAGGTCCTCAACTCTCTTGTTCCCACTCTGAAGAGTGGGCCCAGTGAATCACTGCGCTTGAAGCGCAGTGCCGTGATGGGCCCACTCTTTAGAGTGGGAACCCAGGTCCTGCGCCTGGACGCTCACGATCTCTCCGCAATCTGCACCAGCATTCGCGACGTCGGCTGTGCGACTGGGGCAGTGGCCCAGGCCGAGGATTGCGTCGCCAACATGCAGCGACGCATTGAAGCGGTGCGTGCCCGCACTGCCGGTCGACCGCGGCCGCGTGTTCTCGCGCTGGAGTGGCTCGATCCGCCGTATGTCCCCGGCCATTGGGTGCCAGAGATGATCGACATCGCGGGTGGGGAATTGGTGGCGGGAATAACGCGCCGACCATCGTACCGGATGGAATGGTCACAGCTGCGGGAGCTCGAACCAGAAATCGTTCTTATCATGCCGTGCGGGTTCAATTTGGACGAGACACGCCGCGAAGCGGAGCGGCATAGGTCCGAGCTGCAGGCCATTGGCGGGCGTGTGCACGTGTTGGATGCATCGGCCTATTTCAGTCGCTCCGGCCCTCGCGTAGTGGACGGCCTCGAGATTCTCGCATCTACGTTTGCCGCCCTTCGCCGCCCTTCGCCGCCGTAGTATCTCGCCGCCGCCTCTTTCGCCGCCGCCGTATATTTCCTGCGTGAGCCTTGTCTCCACGCCTGCTGTCGTCCTCCGGACTTACCGTTACAGCGAGACCTCCAAGATCGTGCGGCTCGCGACGCGCGATTACGGGGTGCAGAGCGCGATCGCGAAAGGTGTGCTGCGGCCGCGCAGCCCCTTCGGCGCGGCGCTCGAGACGCTGAGCGAAGGGGTCGCGCAACTCTATCACAAGGAGACGCGCGAGCTTCAGACGCTCGCGGCCTTCGATGTGGTGCAGCTGCGCCGCGATCTCGCCGACGACTTGGGTCGTTTCGCGGGCGCCGCGGCACTCTCCGAAGTGATGCTGAAGATGGCGCCGCCGGCACCGCTGCCCGCCGCCTATCAAGCCTTTCTCCAGGGCCTAGATGCCCTGGTGCGCGCTGAGCCGGGGCAGGCCGATGCCGCGGCGGTGCGCTGGTTGTGGCTGCTCGTCGGCGTGCTGGGCTTTGCGCCGCAGCTCGAGACTTGCGTGCGCGACGGCAACGCCGTCTCCGGAACTGTGGCGTTCAGTGTTGCCGAAGGCGGCGTCCTGTGCGCCAAATGCGCGGGCCTCCAGCCACCGACCAAGTTGCCGCCACAGGCCTATCGCGATCTCGTCGCGTTGAATGACGAGCAGGCCGAGCTCCCCGCGCTGGACGCCGCCCACGCCGCTGCCCATCGCCGGTTGATCGCTCGCTTTGTCCGGCACCATCTGGACGAGGCGGGAGGAAATGGAAGAGAGCCGAAGTCCACCGCCATCGACATCTGGGAGCGCCGCGCGTGGGGCCTCGGTTCGTAGTTGGCACGGCCGGTCACATCGATCACGGGAAGACCGCGCTCGTGAAGGCGCTCACCGGCGTCGACACCGACCGCTGGGAAGAGGAGAAACGCCGCGGCATCACGATCGATCTCGGCTTCGCCCCCCTGCCGCTGCCCGGCGGCATGCAGGCGAGCGTCGTCGATGTCCCCGGCCACGAAGGGTTCGTCAAGAACATGCTCGCGGGGGCGACCGGCATCGACGTCGCGCTCCTCATCATCGCCGCCGACGAGGGCATCATGCCGCAGACCGAAGAGCATCTCGCCATCGTCGAGCTGCTCGGTGTGCGGCGCGGGATCCCCGTACTCACCAAGCGCGATCTCGTGGACGACGAATGGCTCGCGTTGGTGCGGACCGAAGTCGCCGAACGCCTTTCGCGCAGTAGGCTGCGGTGGCGCAGCCCGATCGCCGTGAGTGCACTCACGGCGGAGGGTTTGGAGGATCTGAAAAAAGCGTTGCTGGAGGTTGTGGAGGATCTTCCCGACCGATCCCCAGACGATCTTTTTCGACTTCCGATCGACCGCGTCTTCGCGATCGCGGGCGCCGGGACCGTCGTGACCGGATCGACCTGGAGCGGCACCGTCGCGGCCGGCGCCAATGTCCGGCTGTTGCCTTTGGACCGCGAGGTGCGCGTCCGATCGATCCAGGTGCACGGCCAGGAGGCGGAGCAGGCGGGCCCGGGGCGGCGCACCGCCTTGGCGCTGGTCGGCGTCGCCAAAGAGGAGCTGGATCGCGGCCACGTCGCTGTGACGGGCCCGGGATGGGCGGCCACGAGCACGCTCGACGTCTCGCTCGAGCTCTTGCCCGCCGTACGAAAACCACTCGCTGTCCGCACCCGCATTCGCGTCCACCTCGGCACCGCCGAGGTCTTGGGACGGGTGGCTCAGGTTCGGGCGATAGGGCCTGGGGATTCGGGATTGGCCCGGCTCCTCCTCGAGCGTCCGCTAGTGGCACGGGGCGGCGATCGCTTCGTGATTCGCAGCTTCTCGCCGGTCACGACGATCGGCGGCGGCGTGGTGCTCGATCCCTTTCCACCCAGGCGGCCGCGGGTGTCGGAGCGCGGCCTGAC
>QHUE01000066.1 GCA_003221825.1 Gemmatimonadota bacterium | reverse complement strand
GGATCAGGCCTCCCGTAGCGAGCAGGATCGGGGGCCGATCCAGCAAGGCGAGCTGTTCGGCTCGGCGACGGGATGGCTTGATTTGCTGCGCTCGCACGTCGTCCTGGATGATGTCGTGCGGCAATGGCGGCTCTACCTCAGGCCCAAGTCCGCCGACGACAACGCGGCGCTGGCGACGCTGACCGTGACCGGGGAGATCCGGCCGGGTCGTTACCGGCTCCTCCTGGACCGGGAAGGGAAGGCCTTCCGCCTCCTCGATGTCGCCGAGCAGCAGGTGTTGCAGGAAGGGAGCTGGGGTGATCCGGTGGGCGGCGTGCTCGGGGTGAGTTGGACGCCGCCGACCAATGCCGTGCGGCCTGGCGGGAGCGTCGACTTCACCCTGGCCACGATCAGCGAGGCGGCGGTGGAGCTCAGCGAACAGCTGCGCATTCGCGCGGGGCAGGAAGGCAACTTCGTGCGCATCGCGCGCCGCAGCCCGAATCCGGATCAGGCGACCGGGATCGCGAACTCGGTCGCCGATCGGTTTGTGGCCGCCGCGGCGGATCTGAAACGCCAGCGGCTCACGGAGCTGACGGCGATTCTGCAGGACCAACTCGATCACGCGCAGACGAATCTCCGCACGGCCGAGGCGGCGCTGACGGCATTTCGGGTTCGGAATGCGGTGCGTCCGTCGGAGGGGCCGGCGCAGGGGCCCGACGGCCGGCGCATCACCGCCGACCCGACCTATGCCAGCTACATCGATCTCCAGGTCTCGCTCGACGAGCTCAAGCGCGATCGTGCTGCGATCGCTCAGCTCCTGACGCGGTCCGCGGATTCGGGAGTGGCGGTCGACCGGCTGGCGATGATCGGATCGGTGCAGCGCTCTTCCGAGCTGACCGCCGCGCTCAAGGAGTTGACGGATCGTCAGGCGGAGCTGCGCGCGCTGCGCTTCCGCTACGCCGACACCCACCCGCCAGTCCGTCGGCTGGCGCTGCAGGTCGACACCCTGTCGCGGCGCGTCATTCCGGGATTGGCGCGCACGCTCATGGCGGGACTCGCGGCGCGCGAACAGGTGCTCGCGCAGCAGCGTGACTCGATCGCGCGCGATCTGCGGACCGCGCCGCCCGTCGCCCTCTCCGAGATCCGCCTCGCGCGCGACCAGGCGAACGCAGAACAGCTGTTCTCGAATCTCCAGCACCGGTATCAGGAAGCGCGGTTGGCGGAGGTCAGCACGCTCCCCGACGTACGCATTCTGGAGCGTGCGGTGCGGCCGTCCCGGCCCGCCAGCAACACCGCTCCGCTGCTCATCATCGCCGCGTTCTTGACCAGTTTCGGCGTCGGTGTGGCGGGGGCGGTGGTCCGCGACCGGGCCGATCCCACGGTGCGCCGTCCCGATCAGATCACCAGCGCGATGGGCCTGCCGATCCTGGGGGCCGTGCCGCATGTGCGGCAAACCGCCCCGCGTCGCGAACCGCTCGGGAAGCACCGCGGCCCCGAGGCCGATGCCGACGACGGCGCCCGGGCGGTCGAGGCGTTGCGCGGCATTCGCCTCAACGTGCACCACGCCGCGGGGGCCGTCGGCCCACTGCTGGCCACGATCACGAGTGCCGGACGCGGCGAGGGAAAATCGTTCGTCAGCGCGAATCTGGCCTACGCGTTCTCCGCCGTCGGATTCCGCACCCTGCTCATCGACGGCGACGTCCGGCTCGGCGCGCTGCACCGGCCGTTGCGCGGGGCTCGTCGTCCTGGCCTGACCGACGTGCTCGCCGGCAGCATCCCGCCGGAGCTCGCGGTGCAGAACACGCCGCACGAGCGACTGTCGTTCATCGGCGCGGGGTCTCGGATGCACCGCGGCCCCGAGCTGCTCTGCTCGGACGCGATGCCGCGTCTGCTGGCGACGTTCCGGTCGTCGTACGACGTGATCCTGGTGGACAGCGCGCCGCTCGCGGCGGGTGTGGATCCGTACGCGCTCGGGGCCGCGACCGGCAACGTGCTGCTCGTGCTCCGCACCGGCGTGACGGATCGCGGCCTTGCGGAGGCGAAGGTGGAGATGCTGCACCGGCTGCCGCTGCGCGTCCTCGGCGCCATCATGAACGACGTGCGGCCGGGGACCGCCTACAGCTACTACTCGTATTCCCTGGAGGGATACGAGGTCTGGGAAGAAGACCCCGAAGGCAAGGTCAGCAAGATGCTGCTGTCGGAAGAATCCAAACCAACAGGGGCGGGAATACCATGACGACTCTCCGCATGGCGATCGCCGTCGCCGTGACACTGTGCGCGGCGCGGTCCGTGGCGGCGCAGGCGCCGGGCGGCGATAGCGCTGTCGCCGTGGGGCTGGGCGCGACCCGTCAGCGGCTCGAGGCGCGCGCCGAGAATCTGGAACAGCTGGTGCAATCGACGCGCGTGTCGCTGGCGGGGGTGCTCCGGTCCGAGCTGCAGCCGTACATGACGCGGCGTCTCGGCCAGAACTTGCGCGACCCTGTCGTGCGCGCACGCGCGTACGTCCGCCTCTCCATCGAGGGGGCCGTGGTACGGCCGGGCTTCTACGGGGTGCCGGCTGAGGCATTGCTGTCGGACGCCCTCATGTCCGCCGGCGGCCCCACGCCCGAGGCCGAGCTGGGAAAACTCCATATCGATCGCGCCGGACGCCCCATTTGGCAGGGGAAGGCGCTGCAACAGGCGATCGCGCAGGGGAGGACGATCGACGACGCCGGTCTGGTCGCGGGCGATCAATACGTGATGCCCCACCGCGGCCGGACGAGCACCGGCGACGTGCTGCGGTTTGGGGGATTTTTGTTGTCGATCCCCGTAACGGTCTACACGCTGACCCGGATCTTCTGATTCCCCCGTCCATCCTCTCCGTCGTCGGCGCGCGGCCGAACTTCATGAAGCTCGCGCCGGTCGCCCGGGCGCTCGCAGCGCGCCGCGCGCGGCACGTCATCGTCCACACGGGACAGCACTACGATCCCGAGATGTCCGACGCCTTCTTCCGGGATCTGCATCTGCCACGTCCCGACCACGCGCTCGGCGTAGGGTCCGGGTCACACGCGAAACAGACCGCGATGGTCATGGAGCGTCTCGAGCCGGTGTGCGTGCAGGAGGCACCGGATGTTGTGCTGGTCTATGGCGACGTGAACTCGACCGTGGCCGCGGCGCTGGTGGCGTCGAAGCTGGGCATCGCCGTCGGTCACGTGGAGGCGGGCCTGCGGAGCCGCGACCGCACCATGCCCGAAGAACTCAACCGCATTGTGACGGATCATCTGGCCAATCTGCTCTTCGCACCGTCGCGCGACGCCCTGACGAATCTGCATCAGGAAGGCCTGCCCACCGCGCGGATGCAGTTCGTCGGGAATGTGATGATCGACTCGCTCATCGTCGCCCTGCCCGCCGCGCGCGCGCTGGCCGCGCCCGGCCGCCACGGGCTCGCGCCGGGTGGGTACACGGTCGCGACGTTGCACCGGCCCGCGAACGTCGATGACCCGGAAACGCTCGCCGAGCTGTTGGAGACGCTGACGCTGCTGGCGCGAGACGGACCGGTGCTGTTTCCCGTGCATCCGCGGACCCGGGCGCAAATCGGCCGCCTCAACGGCAAGGCGATCGCGCAGGGCGTGCGCCTGCTCGACCCGCTCCCCTATCTGGAGATGCTCAGTCTCGTGACGGACGCCGCACTCGTCGTGACGGACTCGGGTGGCCTGCAGGAGGAGACCACCTGGCTCGGGGTGCCCTGTGTGACCGTCCGGCCGTCAACGGAGCGACCGATTACCTGCGAGGCGGGCACGAATCGGCTGGTGCCGCCGCGCCGTGCGGTGATCCGCGAGGCGGCACAGGCCGCTCGCGCCGCGCGGCCGCCCACGCCGCCGGTGCTCGAGCGCTGGGATGGACGTGCGGGAGAGCGGATCGCGACGGTGCTGTGCGACGGGACGCGGTTCGAGTGAGCGCGTTCGCGTGCGTGTTGGGTGACACGGATCTGCTGCGCGCACTCACCTTGGCGCGAGTCCCATGTGCGGTCTCGGTGCCGCGTGGCGAGCCGGCGCGCTACTCGCGCCTCGCTCGGGTCAAGCTCGACTGGGCGGATCCCCGGGACTCCCCGGACGCGCTGCTCGGGCTCCTGGAGCAGTTTGCCGCGGCCGCACCCCAGCCGCCCGTCCTGTTCTACGATGAGGATCGCTACGTGCTCTTCATATCGCGCGCACGCGAGCGGTTGCGACGCCGGTTCCGTTTCGTTGTCCCCGCGAGCGAACTGGTCGAGGATTTGGTGGACAAGTCCCGATTTCAGATATTGGCCGAGCGATTCGGCCTGCCCGTTCCTCCGGGCGGAGTGCTGGATCCGCGCACGGATGCCGCACCGCTCGACCTCGACTTCCCCGTAATGCTGAAGCCGCCGCGCCGCGACGAAGCGTGGCCCCCGATCGGCGGGTCAGCAAAAGCGCTCCGCGTCGAGTCGCCGACCGTGTTGCGCGAATTGTGGCCGCGCCTCGCCGCGGCGCGGCTGACGGTGCTGGTGCAGCAGCTGATTCCGGGTGCGGAAACACAGGTCGAGAGCTACCACGTGTATGTTGACGACCGCGGCGCGAGGGTCGCGGAGTTCACGGGACGTAAGATCCGCACATGGCCTACCGCCTACGGCTTCAGCACCGCGCTGGTCACAAGCGACGCGCCCGACGTAACGGCCTTGGGCAGAGACATCGTTGCGCGCCTCGAGCTGCGCGGTGTCGCCAAGCTCGACTTCAAGCGCGCCCCCGACGGCCGGTTGTACCTGCTCGAGGTCAATCCGCGCTTCAACCTGTGGCATCATCTGGGCGCTCGCGCGGGCGTCAACATCCCGGCGCTCGTGTACGCGGATTTGGTCGGCGAGGCCCGCCCGCGCGTCGGGACGGCGCGAGCCGGTGTGCGCTGGTGTAACCCGTGGCGTGATGTGCTCGCGGCACGGGCGGCGGGGATCTCGTGGCGAGCGTGGCTCGCGTGGACGCTCAGCTGCGAGGCGAAGCGAGCGTTCGCCTGGGACGACCCGTTCCCGCTCATCGGCGCTATGGTAGGGCGCGGCATCCTCCACCTCAGCCACCACACTCCGCCCCCTCCTCGAACGCCGTCAGCAGCGAGCGCCGGACCCCGAGGCTAGCACCATGATCCTCGTCGAGCGACTCCTCGACGGTTGGCTCGGACGTCGCGCCTTTGTGCGCTCGGCGTGGCTGACGTGGCTGAGCGTCCGTAACGAACGGCGTGGCAATCGGCCGACGGAAGTGGAATCCGGCTGCTGGATTGCCGGCGTGCCGTCGCGGGGCCGCTGGCGGGAGTTGCAGGCCGCCGGGGTGACGCACGTCGTCTCATTGGTCGGTGAAGCGTCCCCGCCCGGTTGGCTCGCGTCGGCGGCCGCGGTGCTCTGGCTTCCGGTGCGCGATCGAGCCGGTCCCACAGTGACCCAACTGCGGGCCGGCGTCGAGTTTCTCGCGGCCGCCCGTGCCGCCAAGCGACCGGTGCTCGTGTTTTGTGGCTCGGGATCCGGCCGTGCCCCCACGCTCTACGCCGCGTGGCTCGTTGCCAGGGACGGCATCACGCCCGCCGCAGCGGTCGACACGCTGCACCGCCGCCGGCCGCTGGTTGCGCCGACGCTTCGACAAGTCGCGGCCCTGCAGCTATGGGCGGCCGAGCTCGCTACGCGACCTCGGTGACGTTGGTGCGCAGGGTCAGCTCCTGGCCGTCGGTGGCGTCCGGCTGTTGGACCCGCTACCCTACCTGGAGATGCTCGGTCTAGTGTCGGACGTGGTGTAGATGCGGGGATGGCTCCTGCGGCTGCGCGATCTCGTGCGCTTGCTGATCACGGGGCACGCGGGACGGGTGTGGCGGGTCGTGTCGCACCGGTTGTACTCGAACTGCAGCTCGATCGGTCTCCGCCGTGACCTGACCGTGCCGTTTCCCGCGCCCGCCGCGAAGCTGCCGATCGTCGTGCGCCCCCTGATCGCCGGAGACGACCTCACATTCCTGGATCTCACCGCGCCCGGCCTCAGCGACGATCAAATGTTCGAACGGCTCGGCCAGCGGCGGATCCTGCGGTCGGGCCTCGAGACGTGCTACGTCGCCGTCACGCCGGATGGCGGACCGTACTTCATGGAGTGGCTCGTGCTCGCGAGCGCGAACGACCGAGTCCGCGCGTTCTTCGGGAACCTCTACCCGCGTCTCCGTGCCGACGAGGCGCTGCTCGAGGGGGCATACACTGTCGAGGCGTTCCGCGGTCAGGGAATCATGGCGAGCGCCATGACGCAGATGGCGGCGCGCGCGGCGGAGGCGGGCGTCCGGTGGGTGATCACCTTCGTGGACGAGACCTACCCTCCGGCCATGAAAGCCAGTGTGCGCGCCGGGTTCCAGCCGTATGTGCGGCGCGTCGAAACCTACCGGCTGCTGCGCCGCCGCGTCGCGTTCATAGCCCTTGACCGTATTGCTTCGTGAACGCCGTGCCCGTGCCGAGCTGCCCGCGCCACAACCTGGCCGTCAGTCGATAGCACACGCGAGCGACGGCGAAGGGTCCGGGCAACACATCGTCCGGGGAGAAGTAGGGCCCCACCGGGCGGCGGGCGAGCGCGGCGAGCACACCGGCGCACACCGCCAGGATCGAATCGCCGCTCTGTAACCGGCTGCCAACCTCCTCCATCGCGGCCAGGAACGTGCGTCCCTCGATCTGTGCCGTTGGAGCCGGAAGGTCCTCGCCGCAGGCCACGCGATAGGCATCGAGCGTCAGGTTCACGCCGCAGCGCGTGCCAAAGTGGTGGCAGAGCCCGAGCCGCGGGTTGAGCTCGAGGTATTTGTACTGCCCATCCCGCGCGTCGTACTTCACATCGATGTCGGCGAGGCCGTTGTAGCTCAGGCGTTTCCCCACCGCGGCGGCGAGCTCCACGAGGGCTTCACTGCGCTCGCTCCGGCCACGGGCGGTGGCCCCGTAATGGGCCGGCATCGTCGAGAGCTTCTGGAAGGTGAAGGCCCGCGCGACCTCACTCCGGGCGTTGAAGAGGCAGATGCATTCCCACAACGCGTCGTCCGGACCCGGGATGAGCTCCTGCGCGATGACGCTGCCGAATACGCCGCTATTTTCGCGGTAGAAAGTCTCGGCGTCGGACAGGGTGCGAACGATGACGTTGCGCCAGCCGAGGTTCTCTTTGTCCACGTGCGTGCGGGGCTTGACGATCAGCGGCAGGGCCAGCTCGCTGATGAGGTCGGCCGGCGAGGATGGCAATGCTTGCACCGTCCGCGGGAACGGGATCCCGGTTCCCTCGAGCAGTTTGGTATCCCGAGCCTTGTCCAGCACGATGTCGATGGCGGCATTGGGAGGGATGCAACACCGGAAGCGCTCCTCGAGCCGGGCGCGGTGTCGTGCAACAAAGTGCGTGAGGTGATCCGTGGTCGGGATGAGAATCGGCCGCGGCCCGCGATCGATGCGAGCGAGCACATTCAGGATCGCCGCCTCCACGTCGCGCGACTTCGGGACGAGGACTTTCTCGGCGTATCGCGACGCCCGCACCGGCTCCCACGAGTCGAGCATGACGACGACGGTGGGGACGCCTCCCGCCCGCAAGCTGCGCACGGCCCCTAGGCCGACGGCGTCCGAGCTGAGGACGACAGCCCACGGCTTAGACATCGCGCGATCCGTTCCCGTTCTGACGCGTGATGTGGCGCGTCAGCTCGCGGGCCATGTATTTGCTCCCAACGACAAACCGACAGAGCGGCCCGAACGTCCCGGCAGCCGGGGTTCCCACGAAATGGAGCCCCGGCAGCGAAGACTCGAAACCGACGTCCAGCTCGGGATAGCCCTCACGCGTGCGCAACGCCTGGCGCAGGGCGGGCGCGAGGAACGCGTACCGTGTGACGTCCACGCGATACCCCGTGCACAGCAGGAGATGATCGACGAGCCGCTCCGTGCCGTCGCTGAGTCGGAGGCGCAAGCGCGAGCCCGCGGGGACCGCCGAGGGAACGGTGCACCCGGGCGTGACCGGCACCGAGACAAGCCGCGACACCAGCCAGCTTGCACCGGCCGGCCGCACGGCGCGCGCGGTGAGGAAATCCTGGAGCGCCTGCGGCGACCGCCGATAAACCCTGGGCCACGCGATGAGCCAGCTGATGAAGCGTGGACCCATGATGTCGAATGGCGGACGGGCGATCGGGCTGAGCGCGCGCCGCACGTTCTTGCTGAACCCTTTGCTCCCCAGATCCGGAATCATGTATGTGCCGGGCGCTCGCGCGATGATCTCCACCGCCGCGCCGGCTTCGTGCAGCAGAGCCGCCGATTCCAGCGCGCTCTGCCCGGCACCGACCACCACCACGCGCTGACCGGCGAACCGGCTCAAATCGGCATGGTCGAATGAGTGAGAGACCAGGGATGCCGGCAACCCGGTGAACTGCTCTGGCCGATAGGAAAAGAGGCTGATTCCGGTCGCCACCACGACGCGCCGGGCGTGGAATTCCTCCCCATCCTCCATCCGCACGTGGAATCCGCGCGAGTTGGGCGCGAGGTGGGTAACCGTGCGCCGTTCTACGTCCGGGACTGCCTGCTGCTGGAACCACCGCCCGTAGCGGACGAAGTCGTCGAGCGGTACGGGCTTGCTATGCGGGATGCCGTGGAGGTCACGGTAACGGTCGAGCTCGAAGCGGTCATCGGGATCGGCGAGGCTGGACGCGCTGGGCCCGGAGCGCAAGAACATGCCTCGCGGCATGTGGCGCTGCCAGAATTCCATCGGCGCGCCGAAGATGCGGGTCTCGACGTCCTTGGCGCGAAGATGCGCGGCGGCGGCCAGCCCGTACGGGCCGGCCCCGATGATCGCGACGTGACAAGATTCACGGTGCTGCAAGCGGTCCCCCAGGGATGCCAATGATCGCTTCAGGGTGGGCAAGCCCTATGCCGCGTATGCGTCCGACCGCACGCATTCAATGCATTGTTGGACCAGCGGTTAGCGGATTGTTGTAAGCCCCGGATTCCCCGGAGACCAGGCGAGTTACAAAACTGTGACAGCTGTGGTGGATCGCGGCTGCATCGCTGTATAAGGGAAGGACCGTTAGGCGCTATATCCCTGTAACCACTCGTGACTCGAATCGGCGCGGGCGCGCTGCAGCGCGACACTGGCGTGCAGCATCAGCGCTTTGATGTCCAGGGGCGGATCGAACTTGGCCACGCCATGATAGCCGGCGCGCACCCGTAACCGCGGCAGGCGAGGCACGCTTGGGGCGGCCGATTCGGCGACAATGGCGGCGGCGAGTCGCTCGGCAAGCTGGCGCGCCTGGTCGGCGTCCGTGTCGCTGGCGATGATCGCGAAGGAGTTCGGCCCGAGCCGGCCGATCGCGTCGGAATGTCGCGCCGTGGAGCGCAGGACCGCGGCGACCCGGCGCTCCAGCCACAACGGCGGGTCGCCGGACTGCGGCGCTGCGCCCGGCACCGGCTCGATCTCGGACATGAGATAAATGCAGCCCATCGCCACATGGCGGCGCGCGGCATGCGCCGCGAGCTCCTCAGCCCGGCGCAAGAGGCCGCGCGGGTTGTAGACCCCGGTCACATCATCCACCAGACCGGCCGCCCGAGCCTCATCGGCATCGAGCTTGGCCGCCACGAAGACCTCCAACATGGCCGTGAGCTCCTCTGCGTCCAGTGGGTCGCCGAGGCACTCCCAGGCGCCGGCGTGGCGCGCGACGAGCCGGTCCCGGCGTGTGGGGGTGCGCTGCAGCGCGAGGAACACCGGCGTACTGGGCGAAAGCAGGTTCTCGTCGGCGAACGACCGGCAGAGCGCGTAGGCGTCGCCGTCCGGGAGGTGCTCGTCGACGATCAGCGCATCCGGTGGCGTAATGCGAATGTGCGCGAGCGTCTGCGCGCGATTGAAGGTCTTGTGGACCACGTACCCATGCGGCGCGAGGATGCTCGCGAGCGAACGGCTCGTCCATTCGTCGGTGCTGGCGATCAGGATGTCGACCGGCCGCGCTGCCGGCTCTCGTCGTCTGGGCATACCGATCCTCAGTAGAGGCTTGAAACGTGCTTTGCAGGATACGTGCGCGCCGCGCCAATGGTAACATCGCTGACGGCAACCGACTAGGCCGATTCGGCGAGCGTCAGATCCTGGAACTGTAGCATGTACGCGACAGCGCCGTGGCACCACCGGTATAGCCCCATTTTGCGGTTCTAGCAACTTCCCTAGGTCCGTGTAAGTTATGCCGTGCCCGACACCCGCGAATTAATGCCCGAGACCGACGCCTCTAAAACCAGACCCCCCTCGCCCGCGCCGCGCGGTGCGCGTGACGGGTTAATCCCCGTCCCACCAGCGATTCAGCAGATCGCCGCCGAGGAACTAATCACGCGTTGGGGTCGAGAACTCGGCAAACCTTCGTCGGCCGAGATCACCGATCTGCTCGGCATCGTCGTGGCCAGCGTCTTGGAGATGCAAATCACGCCGCGTGCGGTTGTCGATGCGCGGGCGCAGACGCCCCGCGGCAACCGATTGATCACGGTGATGCGCGACGAAGTCATGCGGGCGTGGAAGACCCACGGTCTCACCGAAGCAGAATTGCCGGTCCTGCTGCTCGCGATGGAGCGCGTCCGCGACGCCATCGTGAACGGCGGCGCCAATGCGTTTGCTTCGACGCTCGGGAGCGAGGGATTGAAACTGCTGGCCGAGGTGGCGCACGACATGCACTCGCCCCTCGGCTCGATTCTGTTCCTCGCGGAGACGCTACAGCGCGGCGGGAGCGGTGAGGTGAATGACTTGCAACGCCGGCAGCTGGGTCTGATCTGCACCGCGGCGCTGGGCCTGAGCTCGGTCGGGAAAGACATTATCGATCTCGAGCGCAGCGAGATGCTCATGGAGCAGAAGCCAGTGCCGTTTTCGGTCACGAGCGTCCTGGACGCGGTGCGTGATATCGTTCGTCCCATCGCCGAGGTGAAACAGCTCACCGTCCGCATCGAGCCGCCGAGCGAGGACGAGCGGCTCGGTCATCCGGTCGCGCTCCGGCGCGTCCTGCTGAATCTCACGACGAACGCCCTGAAGTTTACGGAGCACGGATTTGTCGAAATCAGCACGCGCGAAGCGAGTCCGGGACGGGTGGAGTTCGCGGTGCGCGACAGCGGCCGCGGCATCGACCCCGCGATGATGCCGACGCTGTTCGATCCCGTGCGTCATGTACCTCCGAGCGAGCACGAGCAGTATGGCCGCAAGCTGTTCTCCAACACGGGACTCGGATTGACGATCTGCCGCAAGCTCGCCGAGGCGATGGGCTCGCAGCTGCGCGTCGAGACGCAGCCGGGCTGTGGGACGCGGTTCTTTTTCGAGCTGGATCTGCCGTTGAGTCCGTCGCGGCGCAACAGCGGGCCCTCGCGCAAAAAACAGGTGACTCCCGCCGCGTAGCGACAACCTCAGAGCGCCGCGGCGGTCTCCGCGTCGGCCGAGTTGACGGACAGGACGCGCTGCAGGCCGTGGCGTTCCATCAAGCGATACAACGTCGTGCGGTCCACCGCCGCGATACGCGCGGCGCGTGAGATGTTGTTGCCCGCCTGAGTGATCAGCCAGGTGAGGTAGCGCCGCTCGAAGTCCGCGAGCAGCCGTTCGCGCGCGGCATGATACGTCTCCTCGAGCGGCATGGGGAAGGCGGCGGCGGCGGCGGCGGCGGGAGTCTCCGCGGCGAGCGCCTCAGCCGCTGCGGCGGGAGCGGACACGGCGAAGGGAAGGTCCTCGGCCCGCAGCTCGGCACCCGGCTCGAGCAGCACGACGGCATGTTCGATCACGTTCTGGAGCTCGCGCACGTTCCCCGGCCACGGATGCGACCGCAGGGCGCGTACCGCGCTGTCCGACAGCGTGGGCAGCGCGCTCTTCCCGTCCCGGTGCGCGCGCCAGTAGTAGCTCAGGAAATGGTTGGCGAGCAGCGGGATGTCTTCCGGACGATTCTTGAGCCCCGGGACGGTGATTGGCACGACCCGCAGGCGGTAATACAGATCTTCGCGCAGCGTCCCGGACTTGACCGCCTCCTCGGGGTCACCGTTCGTCGCCGCGATGAAGCGCACGTTGACGACGGCATCCGTCGTCTCGCTGCCGACGCGCCGCACGACGCCGTCCTGGATCACGCGGAGCAGCTTCGCCTGTGTCGGTTTGGACATCTCGAGCAGCTCGTCCAGGAACAGCGTCCCGCCGTTGGCGGTCTCGAGCAGGCCGGCCTTGTCGCGTACCGCTCCCGTGAACGCGCCCTTACAGTGGCCGAACATCTCCGATTCGAGCAGCGCTTCGGGCAGCGCGGCGCAGTTCAGCGCGACGAGCGGCTTGCTGCTGCGGCGGCTGTGCGCGTGAATGAACTGCGCGATCAGCTCCTTCCCGGAGCCGCTCGCGCCGGTGATGAACACCGAGGCGTCGGTGGGCGCGACACGGCGCGCGAGCTCGATCGCCCGCCGGAAGACCGGCGCAACGCCGAGCACTTGGACCCGGTCGCTGTTGCCGTGCTCCTTCGCGAACTCCGCCTGTTGCTGCTTCGATTCGGTGGCGACGCTGACGGTGTGCACCGCGCGCCCGATGAGAATCTGGAAATGCGTCGCCGAGAATGGCTTGGGGAGATAATCCCAGGCGCCGAGCCGCAACGCTTCCACGCTCGAGGCGACGCTGGGATTGCCCGTCATCATGATGACGATCGTCTCGGGCGCCGTCTCCATCGCGGCGCGGAGCAGATCGTATCCGGGCACATCGCTCATGTAGAGGTCGAGGAGCACGATGTCGAACCGGCGATGGCGCAACAGCTCGAGCGCCTCCTGGCCGCGGCCGGCGACGGTGACCTGGTAGCCGTCGAGCTGCAGCAGGTTGGAGCAGCTCTCGCGCAACGTGCGGTCGTCGTCGACGATCAGGAACCGGATGCCCGCTTTGACCTGCGGATTGAGCGACGGCAAGCCGATGACTTCCGGTGCGGTCGCGGGGTTGGGGTAAAACTGCGGCGCGCGATGTTGTCGGCCTGCGGGTGTAGACATCGGTGGGTGACCCCCGTTTCGAAGCTTGCGTGGTCAACGCACGGACAACCAGCGACTTGTCGGTCCGTCTGGAGCATGGAACGCGCCGAATTGGGCGCCATTTCGCAAGCGGCTGTCTCATCATGACTTCGGGCGCGCTCCCGCCGCCGATGTTGCGGCGCCGCGACATCATTTACCCCCGTTCGCCGCGCATGTTGCGCGCGTGCCACATACCCCTCGCCGCGGCGTTCCTCCCACGCTCCGCAGCGGTGCGGCAACAAGAATGCGACTGCTCCCGCCGTGGCGCGGCGGGCCCGAAACTTGAGAACGCTCGGGGCCAACCCGATGCTGTGTCGCGTCTGTCAGGAAACGCTCTCAAGAGAGTGTGCCCCCAAGCTCAAGGGGCCGGCCCGCGATCGGGTGTGCTCGCGCTGCGGCCGTCCGCTGAGCCTCGCGCCCCAAGACATGATAAAGCGCCTGCGGGCCAAGCGGTTGCAGCTCGCGCGCTTCGGTCTGGGTGCGGCGCTCAGCCCCCTGCTTGAACGGAAGCCCGAGACGCGCTCTGGCCGGAGAGGCCGCGCACCCCAAGATTCAGCCTGATGGCCGTGGCTTCTCCTGCAATGCCGGTGCGTCTGGTCCTGGCGGACGATCATCTCGTGCTGCGGCAAGCGTTGCGCGCGCTACTGGAGCAACGGGGGTTACAAGTCGTGGCCGACGAGGCGGACGGCCGCGCCGCGGTCGATGCCGTTCAGCGCTATGCGCCCGACGTGGTGGTGCTGGACGTCGCCATGCCCGTGCTCAACGGCGTGGACGCCGCCCGCGAGATCGCGCGCATCGCCCCCACCTGTCCCGTGATTCTCCTGTCCGGTATTGACGACACCCGCTTCGTCAAAGAGGCACTCCGGGTCGGCGTCCGGGGGTTCGTCCAGAAGAGTCAGGGCTGCGACGACCTCGTGCACGCTATAGAGGAAGTGCGGGGCGGCCGGCTGTACGTCAGTCCCGGCGCTTCACAGGCCATCGTCGACGCCTGCGCGTCGCACCCGGCAACGGCCGGCTCCCATCTGACGCCGCGCGAGCGCCAGGTGCTCCAGCTGGTCGGCGAAGGCAAGTCGACCAAGCAGATCGCGGAAGTCCTGCACATCAGCGTGAAGACGGCGGAGTTTCATCGTGGACGCCTCATGAAGAAACTGAACGTGCACGACACCGCCAACCTCGTCCGCTACGCCATTCGGGAGGGATGGATCACGCTGTAGGCGATTGCGGAATTGAAACCCAGCAGAGTCCCCAGGGTATCAGGTGTTCCAGTGCAGCCACAACGAGCCACGCCGATTCCCGTACCACCGCGGACCTCAATCCCCCCCGCACATCCCTTCGGCACGGATGTCCGCTGCGTCTCCTGCAAGGTGCTCAAGAACGCCATTCGTGCCGTGCTGTCCCGGTGGGGAGGGGGCAAGCGCCCCCGCTCGACCGGCCCCGCCGAAGCCTCCGAGCTGCTCGCACTCGTCGCGACCGCGATCCATCAGGCCCGGTTTGACGCGACCCCGGGCGGCTCGACTCGGCCCAAGGCCGATACGAAAATTCACACGGCGCTCGGCCGCCGGCTGCTCGAGCTGCTGCGCAGCGAAGTCGTGGAGGGCTGGCGCGAAGTCGGCGTGCCGGACACGGAGCTGCTGCCGCTGCTCGTCGCGATGGAGCGCGTGCGCGTCGCGCTGCAGGCGAACTGGGCGCAGACCTTTGCCCAGCAGCTGTCGGGGAGCGACGGACTCGCGCTGCTCATGGACGTCGCCCACGACCTCCGCTCGCCTCTGACGTCCATTCTCGTGCTCACCGAGACGCTGCAGCGCGGGCAGAGCGGCGAGGTGAACGAGGTGCAGCGGCGCCAGCTGGGGCTGATCTACACCGCCGCGCTCGGCCTGTCGTCGGTCGCGAGCGACATCATCGAATTCACGCAAGGCGGCGATCAGCTGGTGGATCAGGAGCCGTCGGCGTTCTCGGTGACCGCCATGCTCGAATCGGTGCGCGACATCGTGCGCCCGATCGCCGAAGAGAAGCGTCTCACGGTGCGGCTGCTCGCGCCGACGCACGACCAGCGCCTGGGGCACGCGGTCGCACTCAGCCGCGTGCTGCTCAACCTCACGACCAACGCGCTCAAGTTCACCGATCAGGGCTACGTCGAAATCGTGGCGCAGGAAATCGGCGAGGAGGGTTCGAGCAAAATCGAGTTTGCGGTGCGCGACTCGGGCCGCGGCATTCCGCCCGACAAGGTCATCACGCTGTTCCAGCCGCTGCGCAAGGAACCAGGCCGGCGCGGCCAGCTCTTCTCGCAGACGGGCCTTGGCCTCACGATCTGCCGCCGGCTCGCGACCGCGATGAAATCGGAGCTGAAAGTCGAATCGCGCACCGACTGGGGCACGCGATTTTACTTCGAGCTGGATCTGCCCATCGTCGCCACCCGCCGGTCCGGCCCGCGGGCGGCGCAGCGCCCCAGCGGCGCGCAGCGGCGCACGCCCTAATTCAGCGCATCGCGCGCGCGCGCGAGCAGCTCGTCCGGCGAGGTCTGCGCCGGCTGCGGGAACGCGGTGGACGTGCGCGCGCCGGAGGGACGCTTGGCGGTGGCCGGCGCCGTGCTGACCCCCGCGCGCAGCGTGACCGCGGCGGTGCGCGCCACCGCATCGCTGATCCGCTGGACCAATCCCTCGGCGCCGGTCTCATCGGTCGCCGGCGCGAACACCGTGAACTCGGCCGGCCCGGTGCGGCAGACGGCATCGGAAATACGGCCCGCGTTCCGGACCGCCAGCGCCAGGCGATCGGCGCTGCTGGCGGTGAGGATGCCGTTCGAGGGTTGAAACACCGCACACGCGAGGGGCAATCCCTGGCGCACCGTGAAGGCGGCCAGCTCGGCGGCGCGCCGCGCCATGCCGACGTCGTTGTACAGCCCGCTGGCGCGATCGACCATGCCCTCACTGCCGAGGCGATCGACCTCGAGTTTGCCCTGCACGTAGACGCCCAGGCGCAACACCAGCTCTTCCATGTCGAGCGGATCGCCGCGCAGCTCCCACGCGCCCGCGCGCAGCGCGTCGACCTGCTGGGCGCGTAGCGCCGGTCCTGCGGTCAGCAGGATGATCGGCGTCGCGCGCGAGATGCTGGGATCAGCGCGCAGCGTGCGGCACAGCGTGAGGTTGTCGCTGGTGCGCTGGTCGAGGCCCGTGTCGAGCAGGATGCCGTCGGGGAGATAGCGCCGCGCCAGCTCCAGCACCTGTTGCCGCTTGGCCGTGGCAACGACCTGATACCCGCCCTGCGTGAGCACGCTTTCGAGCGACTCGGTCAGCCACGTGTCGGCATTCGCGAGCAGGACTATCGGCTTGGTGGGCATCGGTGCGTTATGTTAGCGGTTATGAACAAGCGCGCTAGAAGCGACGCGAGGAAGCGCGACGCCAGAAAACACGACGTTAGCGTCGCCGCACTTAGCGTCGTTCTTGTTAGCGTCGCCGTATTGCACTGCGCGACGTTACGGAACGCGCTGACGTTCGAGCAGCCGCAGATCGCGCTCCAGGAAATCACCATCACCGGCATGGGTTTGAGTGGCGGCACGCTCGACCTCGCGTTCGACGTGTACAATCCCAACGAGTATCGGCTACGCAGCACGCGGCTCGAAGTTGGACTGGAGTTGGCACGCACGTATTTCGGGGAAGCCCTTATAGACAAGCCCCTGGATCTGTCCCCGCAAAACCATAGCCGCGTGGTCATGCCCGTGCGCTTCACGTGGGCGGGGGTGGGCGCGGCGGCCCGCTCATTGCTGCAATCGCAAGAATTGCCCTATGGAATCACCGGGGCTGTGATACTGGATACACCCCTGGGGGAGCGTAGGGTACAGTTAAAAAGCACGGGCAACGTGCCACTCAGGAAACTGATCCCATAATGAAGCTCCAAGACAAGTACAAGACGCCAAGTGCAAGACGCCAAGTGCAAGTGGTCACAAGCTTGCGCGTGAAGCTTGAAGCCACTTTGCAACTTGGCGTCTTGCAACTTTTCTGATGGCTTGTGACTGATGGCTTGTGACTGAGGGAGAAGACCTATTCGTAAGCTTATAGAAATCCAGGCCCCGATCGAGCGTGCCTTTCTTGTTGGGGCGCCGCGTAAAGGTTCGGACGAAGCGGTGCATGTCGATGAGCACTTGGAGGAATTGGAGCGTCTCGCCGATACGGCCGGAGCCCAGGTGATTGGTAAGACCATCCAGCGCATCGACGCGCCGACTCCCAACTTCTATCTCGGGCAAGGCAAGGTCGAGTCGCTCACCGAAGATTTGAAGAATGCCAATGCAACCCTGGTGCTCTTCGATGAGAGTCTCACCCCCGTCCAGGGCGTCAAACTGGAGAAGAGTCTCGGCGTGCGCGTGATGGACCGCACCGAGGTGATTCTCGACATCTTCGCCACGCGGGCGCGCAGTCACGAGGCGAAGCTGCAGGTGGAGCTGGCGCAGCTCGAGTATCTGCTGCCGCGTCTGACGCGCATGTGGACCCACCTGTCGCGTATCCGCGGCGGCATCGGGCTCCGGGGGCCGGGCGAAACACAGCTCGAAACCGACCGCCGCGTCATTCGCCGCAAGATCTCGGCGCTCAAGAAACGGCTCAAGGACGTCGCCGAACATCGCGCCAATCAGCGGCAAGGACGGCGCGATGTGCCGACGGCCGCGCTCGTCGGGTACACCAACGCCGGCAAGTCGAGCCTCTTGAAAGCGCTGTCGGGTCACGACGTCTTCATCGAGGACCGCCTGTTCGCGACCGTCGATACGCTCGCCCGCGAAGTGGATGTGGGCGAGGGCTATCGCTATCGGCTCACCGATACCGTCGGGTTCATTCGCAAACTGCCCCACCATCTCGTCGCGTCATTCCGCGCGACGCTCGAAGAAGCGGAAGATGCCGAGCTGCTGCTGCACGTGATCGACGCCAGTCATCCGGGGTGGGAAGAGCAGGTGGAGGTGGTGGAGCAAGAAATGCGAAATGCGGAATTCGGAATGCGAAATGGTAAGGCGGGCGTCGAGCGCAAAAGGACAATTTATGTGTTCA
>QHUE01000012.1 GCA_003221825.1 Gemmatimonadota bacterium | reverse complement strand
CGGCGTCACGTATCGCGCTCGGGGACAATCCTATCACGTCGCCCATACGTACAAGCTGCCCGGCGACGGCGGGTGGGACTACCTCGCGCTCGACACGGTCGGTCATCGCCTGTTCATCGCGCATCAGGACCGAGTCATCGTGGTGGATCCCGGGACCGGGAAACAGCTCGGCGAGATCGTCGGGCTCAACCGTGCGCATGGAATCGCGTTCGCCTACGAGGCGGAGCACGGCTTTGCGACCTCGGGCGCGGATAGCACGGTGACGATGTTCGACCTGAAGACGCTCCACCTCCGACGTCACACGATGGTCGCCCCGGACGACGACGCGATTCTCTACGACCCGGCGACGAAGCGGATTTTCACGTTCAACGGTGATGCGCACTCCGCGACCGCGCTCGACGCGGTGTCCGGAAAACGGATCGGTGACATCGACCTCGGCGCGGGGCCCGAGTTTGCTGTGTCTGCCGGCGACGGGAAGCTCTACGTGAACCTCGAGGACAAGGGCGCGGTCGCTGAGATCGACGCGGCCGCCATGCGCGTGACGCGTCAATGGTCCCTCGCGCCGTGCGAGAACCCGAGCGGGCTGGCGATCGACCGGGAACACCACCGGTTGTTCAGCGGCTGCCGCAATCAGGTCATGGCGATCTCGGACGCGACCACGGGTGCCCTCGTGACGACGTTGCCGATCGGTCAGGGGGTGGATGCCTGCCGCTTCGATCCCGGCACACAGCTGGCGTTCGCTTCGAACGGTGATGGAACGCTCACGGTGATTCACGAGGAAAGCCCGGCACAGTTCGTCGTGGTGGGGAATGTCCCGACGAAGCGTGGCGCGCGGACCATGGAAATCGATTTGCAAACCCACCGGCTCTACACCGTCACAGCCGACTTCGGTCCGCCGCCCGCGCCGACCGCGGAGCGGCCACGCCCCCGCCCCAGCATCCTGCCAGGGACGTTCGCCCTGCTCGTCCTCGATCCTTAGGGTCGGTGCCTGGGAAGCACGTATCCGCGGCCGCGAATCGCGACCAGCAACGTCGGCACCGCGAAGAGGGTGATGGGCGTCGAGAGCGCGAGGCCACCGATCACGGCCAGCGCGAGCGGGCGCTGCTGCTCGCTCCCCGCGCCGAGGCCCAGGGCTAGGGGCAGCAGGCCGAAGAGGGTACACAACGTAGTCATGAGGATCGGGCGGAATCGCACGCGTGCCGCTTCACGAATCGCGATCTCGAGCGGGGCGCCTTCGGCGCGCATGCGCAGCCGGGTGAAGTCGAGCAGGATGATGCCGTTCTTGACGATCAGTCCCACCAGCAGAATCAGCCCCATGAATGACGCGACGTTCAGGGCGGTGCCCGTGACGAGGAGAAGCGCGAGCGCGCCGACGAACGAAACCGGCGCCACCAGCAGAACGATGAGCGGCTCGACGAACGATTCGAACTGAATGACCATCACCGCACACACGCTCACCGCGGCGAGGACCAGGACGAGCAGCAGCGCGCGGAACGCATCCTGCTGGCTCTCGTACTGCCCGCCGATCGCCAGGCGAATGCCGGGCGGTGGAGGCCGCGCCGCCAGCAGCCGGTGCACGTCGCGCATGACGCCGCCCAGCGAACGCCCGCTCACGTCGGCGGTGAGCGCGATAATCTGCTGCTGATTCTCGCGCTCGAGACTCATGCGCGATTCCGCCGCCGTGAATGTCGCGAGACTGCCCAGCGGCGTGCCGCCGGCGATCGGCAGGGCACGCAGCCGCAGCGGATCGAAGCGCACGGAATCGGGCGCGCGGACGCGGACCGCCACCGGCCGATCCTCACTCCGGACCTCTCCGGCGCTCGTCCCGAGCAGCGCGGCGCTGACCGCGTCCCCGACGTCCTGTGGCGTGAGTCCGAGGCGCCCCGCCTCGGACTGATTGACGTGCATCAGCAGCTCGGGCGATGGCTCGCTGACGCCGTTGTACAAGTCTTCGAGCCCTGCGATGCTGTCGAGTCCTGGCTCGAGCCGGCGCGCATACGCTTCGAGCGAGTCGAGGCGCTCGCCGAACAGCTTGATCTCGACCGGTTTCGGGTTGCCCGCGAGGTCGTTGACCACGTCGGAAAGAATCTGCACGAACTCGATCCGGAGGCGGGGGACCGCCGCATTCACCTCGTCCCGCACGCCGTCCATCACCGCGAAGATGTCGCGCGACCGCTCATTGGTCGCGACGTTCCCGCGATCTCGGGTGTCGCGCCCAGAATGTGCGCGACGATCCCAACCTGGCGGTTCGTCTCCGTCAGCGCCGTCCCGCCCGGCGTCCAGTAGTCGAGCACGAACGCACCCTCGTCCATCTCCGGAAGAAAGCCGGTCTCCACCAGACGCCAGAGTCCGATGCCGACGACGACGAGTGCGAGCGCCGCGATGACGATCCGGCGCGTATGACGCAGCACCGCACTCAAAGCCTTTTCATGGCGCTCGCCCAGTGTATCCAGTGCCGCTTGGGCTCTGGCGAGCGGCCCGGCGCGCGTCGGCTCGACTTCATGAGCCGTTACGAACTGCTCGGCCAGCAGCGGAATGATCGTGAGGGCGAGGATCAACGAAACCAGCACGGCGACCGTCAGCGTGGTTGCCAGGGCGGCGAAGAACTGGCCGACGACTCCCTGTAAGAGGCCGAGCGGCAGAAACACAACCACCGTCGTGAGCGTGGAAGTCGTAACCGGCCAGATGAGCTCCTGCACCGCGTCCCGAATCGCGCGCGTGCGGTCACCGGTCAATCGCAGGTGACGCGCGATGTTCTCCGTGATCACGACCGCATCGTCGATGACCAGCCCGATGGCGATCGCCATCGCTCCGAGCGTCATCAGGTTGAACGTCTGGCCCAGCAGCCGCATTACGAACACGGTGATCGCGAGCGTGAGGGGAATCGAGGTCGCGCTGATCGCCGTGATCCGGCCATGCCGCAGGAAGAGGAGCAGCACCAGGACCGCGAGTGCCGCGCCGATGAGCATGGCGTCCCGGACCGACCGCACGGCTTCGCGCACGAGCTCCGCCTGATCGTAGACCGGCTTCATGTGCACGCCCGGCGGCAGCGTCGGCGCGATGGTTGCCATGATCCGGGCAATGCTGTCGGCGACGGCGAGTGCGTTGCCGCCGAGCTGGCGGGTGATGTTGATGAGTGCCGCCGGCTTGCCGTCGCCCGCGATGATGCGCACGTGGTCTTCCGTGCCGACCTGGACGGTCGCGAGATCCCGCACATGCAAACCGCCGCGGACGACCACGTTGCCGATATCCTCGGCCGCGTGGGCTTCCTGATCGGTCACGATCAGGTATTGGCGATAATCCTGCGCGACCCGCCCCACGGCCTGCACGGTAATCGCCCGGCGGATGCCGTCCGCGAGATCGCTGTAGCTGAGGCCGCGGGCGGCGAGTCGCGCGGGATCGGCGATGACCTCGAGCTCTCGCACTTCCGATCCCTGCACGTCGACCCGTCCGACCCCAGGCACCCGCGAAATGAGCGGTTTGATGTCGTAGCGCGCGAGGTCGTACAGCGTCGCCGGCTCGCCGCCTTCCACGTTGTACGACAGCACCGGGAACAATGACGGCGTGAGCTGCTCGATCTCGAGCTCGAGGTCGGCCGGCAGCGCGGCTTGCATCTGGTTGACGCGCGCCCGCACGAGCTGGAGCGCGCGATCCATGTCGGTGCCGGATGCGAACGTGATGGAGATCTCGGTCGCGCCGCGAATCGTGTGGGAACGCACGCGCGTGACGCCGGGGACGATGCTCACCGCTTCTTCCAACGGCCGTGTCACGCTGAACACGATCTGCCGGGCGCCGAGCGTCGAGCCTTCCGCCACGATCGTAATTCGGGAGAAGCGCAACTCTGGATAGATCGCGGACGGGAGACGCAGCGCCGACCACACGCCGGCGACGCTCAGGATGCCGACGATGAGATAGACGAACCGCCGCTGGCGGCTCAACACATCGAACAGCGTCACGGGTGTTCGGTGCCGATCTTCACGCTGTCCGTAACGCCGTACGCGCCGGTCGTCACGACGCGCTCGCCGGCCGCGAGGCCACGCACGATCTCGGCGCGGCTTTCGGAGCGCCCGCCCACCACGACCGGCCGCGTGTGCGCCATCCCCGTGCTGTCCACCACGTAGACACGGAATCCTTCGCCGTCCGGGACGAGCGCTTCGACGGGCACCGTGACGGCATCGCCGTGAACCGCGGTGATGATCCGCCCAAAAACCGATTCACCGATCCGGACTGGCCGCGTTGTGATCCGGCCCGCACTGAGCCGCGCGCGCACGGCCACCGCGCGCGACACCGAATCGACGGCGACGCCGACACTCGTCACTAATGCCGTGCCGAGTGACTCCCCGCCGGCGCCTTCGCCGCCCGTCAGCGTGATGGTGTC
Source organism: Gemmatimonadota bacterium (assembly GCA_003221825.1). GTDB lineage: Bacteria > Gemmatimonadota > Gemmatimonadetes > Gemmatimonadales > GWC2-71-9 > 20CM-2-65-7. Next base: position 3,067 of record QHUE01000012.1, on the reverse strand, counting down.
GCCACTCTGGATTCGCCCCGCTTCCGCAGGCGAGACGTTGAACAAGACATCGAGCGCGTTGGGATCAGCGACCTCCACCAGTGTTTGACTGGCATCGACCGAGGCGCCCAGGACGCCCGTCATGCGCGTCACGACGCCGGCGATTGGTGCGCGCAGCGTCGCGAGCTCCTGCGCGCGCCGGGCAGTGACCGCGGCCGACTGCGCGGCCGCGAGATCGGCTGCCGCCTGGTCCGCGTCCTTCTGCGGCAGGATTCCGGCCTGTGCCAGTCGCGCCGCCCGCGCGTAGCTCCGCTCGGCGCTCGAGAGCGTTGCGCCCGCACTCAGCGCCGCCGCGTCGAACGGGGCACGCTCGAACGCGATCAGCGAATCGCCTTTCGAGACGCGCTGTCCCGCCACGACGAAAATCCGGGCCACGCGCGTCGGTCCCGGCGCGGCGAGTGCCGCGTAGCGACCGGGGCGCGCGCTGACCGTGCCGATAGCGTTCACGGTCTGCGGGAACGGCTCGAGCAGGGCGACGGCAGTGCGGACGCCGGTCACGGTGAGCCCGCCCGCATCGGCTGGTTTTTCGCCGCCGTGGCAGGCGCCGATCACGGCGAGCGCGAGCAGTGCTGATCCGCGACGGATCATGGCTGGTCCCTCACCGCGGTGAGCCACCGCAGCGTGCGCGCCGCGGCGTCCGCCGCAGCCAGGTCGTCGATGTACCGCGCCAGGATTTCGCGAGCGTTCCGCTGCGCTTCCAACACATTCGCGAGCGCGACGGCGCCTTCTCCGTAGGCCTGCAGCGACATGCCTGCAATCCGGTCTGCACTTGCCACGAGCGCGGCTGAGCGGCGGACCCGCGCCTGCGCCGCGATCAGCTCCCTGCGGGCCCGCGCCACCGCGGCGTCGGTCTCGCGCCGCGTCCGGTCGAGCTCTGCGCGAGCGCGATCGCGCTCCGCGATGGCCTGCGTCACCGCTCCGCCGCTGCGATTGAAGAGCGGGAAGGGAAGCGAGAAGCCGATCACGGGCAGGAGCTGATTCGGATTCGCGCTCCCCGGATCGCCCTTGTCGACACCGAACTCGAGGCTCGGCGCAAACCGGCTGGCGCGCGTGAACGTGACGTTGCGCTCCGCCGCGCGGAGTCTCGCCGCTGCAGCGGTGACGGGCAGGTACTCGCCGGATCGGACATTTCTGCCGGCGCTGTCGTCCGGGGCGGCCAGAGAATCGACGAGCGTGATGCTTGGAGTGTCGGCGCCGAGTCCCATCTGCAGCTGCAGCGACAGCAGACTGCCGAGCGCCGCGAGCGAATCGTCGACGGCGGCGTTTTCGAGCTGCCCCGCATTGACCGCGGCGAGCCGTACATCGAGCTCGCTGACGTCGCCGACGTCCCGGCGCAGCCGGGCAATCTTCAGAAGGCTGTCCGCGTCGTCCGCGGTGCGGCGAGACAGCTGCGCGTGCCGCGCGGCGGCCAGGCTCCTGGTGTAGCTCGTGTCGACGTCGAACTCGATCGCGGCGCGGTCGAAGGCGAATTGATCGCGTGCGGCGTCGCGGGCCGCTTCGGCCGCGCCGATGCGCGGCGCCCGCAGCCATGGCACATCCAGCGGCAAGTCGCCGAGCGCGTGGTAATGGGGTGGGTCCTTCGTGTAACTGCCCGACACTGTCGGATTGGGCAAGGCGCGCGCCGTCCGCACCGCGCCGAGTGCGGCGATGGTATCGGCCCGGCCCAGCGCGACGCGCGCGCCACGCGCGAGCGCAGTGGCAACCGCGTCGGCGCGCGTCACGCGTTGCTGCGCGTGCAGCCCGCGCGCCCCCGCGACGCACAGCAGCGCCAGCGCAGCCGGGCGTGTGCATTGGAACATCATGGTTCGCGCAAGCTATCGGCGCGAACCTTACACCCACCTTACATGGCGGCGGGGAAAGTGATGGCGACGCGAGTGCCGCTGCCGTCGGCGCTCGGGCCGATGGCGATCGCGGCGCCGTGCAGGTCGGCGATCCAGCGGGCGATGGCGAGGCCCAGCCCCGTGCCGTCCGCCGCGCGCCGGGCGGGATCGCCCCGGTAAAACCGGTCGAACACATGGGGCAGCTGATCTGCTGGAATCCCGATGCCGGTGTCCGTGACGACAGCGGAGGGGGCGCCGTCGGCGGTGGCCACATCCAGCCGGACGCGGCCGCCCGCGGGCGTGTACTTGATCGCGTTGTCGAGCACGATCACGAGCAGGCGCCGCACCAGGGCTGGATCGCCGGCGATGCCGGCCTCCTCGAATTGTCCCACCTCGAGGGCCACGCCCTGGCGCTCCGCGAGGGCGCGGACAGCGGCCACAGCGTCGGACGCGACATCGTCGAGGTAGAGCGCCTCGCGCGTGACCGGTCGCTCGCCCGCGTCGGCCCGCGCCAGCGTGAGCAGGTCGCCGATGATCTCGCCTAAGCGGGTCGTTTCCTGCTCGATGGCGCGGAGCGCGGCAGCATCGCGGGAGGGGTTGCGCTCCTGTGCAAGCATCACTTCCGCCCGCGCTCGGAGGACGGTGACCGGCGTGCGGAGCTCGTGCGCGGCGTCGGCCATGAAGCGGCGCATCTGATCCATCGACCGCTCGACCGGCGCGGTCGCCTGCCGCACAAGCAGGTACCCCGCACCGGCCACGAGCAGTAGCGCGGCGAGGGCGGCGGCGGCGAATGTCGCGATCAGCGTGGTGTACTCCTCCTCCAGCTCCAGCCGGTCCGCGACGGCGGCGGCCACGTACACCGTCCCCGTGCCCCCGGTGAAGCGCTCGGCGTGCACGCGGAACTCGCTCTCCCCGGTCGCGTCGCGGTTCATGTCGGCCACCCCCGAACGCGCTGCCTGTCGCGCGGCGGCTTCGATCCAGCCGTCCGCCTGGGGAGGAACGAGGGGACGCCCGTCGACATCGAACAGGTACAGCGCGCGATCGGGGATGTGCAGTTCCGCCACAGCGTCGGCGACGCCGGGTGCATGGGTGCGCTCCATTTCACGGATCAGGGAGGCCTGCATCACGGCCGCCGTGGCCGCCTTGAGCGACGCATCGAGGTGCCGCGCCATCTGGTGACGGATGGCGACGAAGATCCCCGCGCCGAG
>QHUE01000011.1 GCA_003221825.1 Gemmatimonadota bacterium | reverse complement strand
CTTGATCTCTTCGACGTTGATGCCGACTTCTTTCCCCGTCAGCTGCGCGAGCTCGTCGCGCAGCTTGTCCACTTCCGCGCCCCGCTTGCCGATCACGACGCCGGGCCGGCCGGTATGGACGGTCACGGTCACCTTCCCCGGCTTGCGCTCGATGTGCACGTCGGCGATGGCGGCGTGGCTCAGGCGTGTCTTCAGGTACTTCCGGATCAGCTCGTCTTCCTTGAGCAGCTCCGGGAAGTTGTGGCGCGCGAAATAACGGGAGCGCCACTGTTTGACGATCCCGAGCCGGAAGCCGTACGGATGTGTTTTCTGTCCCACTATTTACTCGCTTTCTTGGTCGACTTCTTTTTCTTCGCCGGCGCTTTCTTTTTTGCCTTGGCACGCGGCTTCTTCTCGGCTTTCGCCTCCGCCTTCACGGCTGCCGGCTTTGCCGCAGTCGCCGGCGCGACCGGAGCCTCGACGCCCGCAACGCGGATCTCCACGTGACTCGTGCGCTTCAGGATCGGCGTGCCGCGGCCCATCGCCGCGGCGGTGAACCGCTTCAGCGTCTGCCCTTCGTTCACGACCGCGTAGCTCACGCGCAGGGTGTCGGCGTCGAACGGCGTGTTCTCCCGCTGCGCCGTCTGCTGCGCGTTCGCGACCGCGGATTTCAAGACCTTATGGATCTGCCGCGCCGCCCGCTTTTTGGAGAACCGCAGAATCGCGTCCGCTTCAGGAACGGCGCAGCCGCGAATCAAATCGATCACCAGACGCATCTTGCGCGCCGATTGCCGGACGCCGCGCTGGATCGCTCGAGCTTCCATCGCTTACTCCTTGCCCTTCTTCTCGGCGCCGCCCTCGGCACTGGCTTCAGCGGCTGCGGCCTCGGCCTCACGCTCCGCCGCCGAGCCCTTGGCGCCGTGGCCGCGGAACAGGCGCGTCGCGGCGAATTCGCCGAGCTTGTGGCCCACCATGTTCTCGGTGATGTAGACGGGGATGAACTTGTTCCCGTTGTGCACCGCGAGCGTGTGGCCCACGAAGTCGGGCGTGATGGTGCTGCGCCGCGACCACGTCTTGAACACCTTCTTCTCGTTGCGCTCGTTCAGGCCCCGGATCTTCACCATCAGTGATTCTTCGACATACGGGCCCTTCTTGACGCTGCGTCCCATTACGTCGTCGCCTTCCCGCGCTTGCGGCCGCGCACGATGAGTTTCGTCGAATGCTTCTTCTTGTGCCGCGTCTTCTTGCCCTCGACCTTGCCCCACGGGTTCGTGGGCGGCCGGCCACCCGAGCTCTTGCCCTCGCCGCCGCCGAGCGGATGATCGACGGGGTTCATCGCCACACCGCGGACGCGGGGGCTGCGGCCCAGCCAGCGCGACTTCCCCGCCTTGCCGATCGACAGCAGCTCGTGCTCGGCGTTCCCGACTTCGCCGATCGTCGCGAGGCACTCGCCGCGCACCATCCGCATCTCCGTCGAGCGGAGCCGCAGCGTGACGTAGTTGCCCTCTTTCGCCACGACCTGCGCGCTGGTGCCCGCGCCGCGGCACAGCTGGCCGCCGCGGCCGATCTTGAGCTCGACGTTGTGCACCGCCGTCCCCAGCGGGATCTCGAACAGCGGCATCGCGTTGCCGATGCGGATATCCGCCCCGGGACCGGACACGACGCTGTCGCCGACGTTCAGGCCCTTCGGCGCCAGGATGTAGCGCTTCTCGCCATCCGAGTAATGCAGCAGCGCGATGCGCGCCGTGCGGTTCGGATCGTACTCTACGGCCGCGACCCGCGCCGGGATGGCGAACTTCTCGCGCCGGAAGTCGATGCGCCGGTACTGCCGCTTGTGGCCGCCACCCTGATACCGGCTCGTGATGTGACCCTTGTTGTTGCGCCCGCCGGTGCGCCGCAGCGGCTCGAGCAGCGTCTTCTCCGGCTCCGTCTTGGTGATTTCGGAGAAGTCGGAGACCGAGCGAAACCGCGTGGCCGGCGTCATCGGCCGAAACTGTCGGATTCCCATTTAGCCCTCGAACACCTCGATCGCGTCGCCCTCTTTGAGGGTCACGATCGCCTTTTTCCAGGACGGCCGGCGCCCGGCGTAGCGGCCGTACGTGCGCCGCTTGGCCCGCATGATCATCGTGCGGACGCCGGTGACCGACACCTTGAACAGCGCTTCGATCGCCGCCTTGATCTGCGGCTTGGTCGCCTCGGAGTGCACGCGGAACGCGTACTCCTTGCGCGCGCCGTAGGCCGCCGACGACTTCTCCGTGACCACGGGACGGACGATGGTATCGTGCAGCTCAGGCATCGCTCGCCTCCTTGGCCGCGCCTTCCTCGAACGCGCCGATCTCCACCACCACCGTCTGGGCCCAGAGGATCTCGTACGCGGTCGCGTCGGCGAAGCGCATTACGTGCACGTCGGGGATGTTGCGGCCCGAGAGGTAGACGTTGTGCGCATCGGTCGCCGTCAGCACCAGGACCTTCTTTTCTTTTGCGCCCAACTTGCCAAGGAGTACCGCCAAGTCCTTCGTTTTTGGCTTGTCATACTCCAATGCATCGACAAGAACGAGTGAGCCTTCGCGGGCACGCGCGTTGAGCGCGGACTTCTTCGCCAGCTGCCGCATCTTCTTGGGAATCGCCAGGCGATAGCTGCGCGGATGCGGCCCGTGCGCGATGCCGCCGTGCCGCCAGTGGGGCGCGCGCGTCGAGCCCTGGCGGGCGCGGCCGGTGCCCTTCTGCCGCCACGGCTTCTGATTGCCGCCCGAGACTTCGCTGCGCGTCTTCGTGTCACTCGTCCCCTGGCGCTGGTTCGACAGGAACGTGATCACCGCGCGGTGCAACACGTCCTCGTTCACCGTGCCGTCGAACAGCGCCGCGGGCAGCGCCACCGCCTTCTTGCTGGCGCCCGCCGCCGAATAATGCGGAGCCTCAATCATGGCGGCTCGGGCCTCCCTGCTTGCGGACGGTGACGAGACCGTTCATCGGACCCGGCACCGAGCCGCGCACGAACAAGAGATTGCGCTCGGCGTCGATCTTCACGACGCGCAGGCCGATCTCGGTGAAGTTACGGGCGCCCATATGTCCCGGCATCCGCTTGCCCTTGATGATGCGCGACGGATCGGTGCCCGGCGCGATCGACCCCGGCTTGCGGTGGCGCGTATTGCCGTGCGTCTCGGGACCGCCATGGAAGTGATGGCGGTGCACGACGCCCTGAAAGCCGCGGCCCTTGGAGACGCCGCTCACCTTGACGCGATCGCCTGCCGCGAAGATCGCGACCGTCACGGCGGTGCCGGCCGCCGGCGCCTCGCCGCTGACCGCGAACCGGCGGATGATGCGCGGCGCGGTCTCGACGCCGCCCTTCTTCGCGTGCCCCGCGAGCGCCTTGGGTGTGCGCGTCGCCTTCAACGCACCGAACCCTAGCTCCGCCCGGCCGTCGGCGACGGAGATGACGGGGCACGGCCCCGCCTCGATCACCGTGACCGGCACATGTGTGCCGGCGGCGTCGAACACCCTGGTCATCCCCAATTTTCGTCCGATCAAACCGTTCATAATGACCCTGTCGCCATGCGTATTTGGTAGGGGCGCAGCATGCTGCGCCCCTACATCACGTTTCCTACTCGACTTTGATCTCCACGTCCACACCCGCCGGCAAATCGAGCTTCGTGAGCGCGTCCACCGTCTGCGACCGCGAATCGAGGATGTCGATCAGCCGCTTGTGCGTCTTGAGCTCGAATTGCTCGCGGCTCTTCTTGTCGATGTGCGGGCTGCGCAGCACCGTCCACAGCTGCCGCTTGGTGGGCAGCGGGATCGGACCCGAGACTTGCGCCCCGGTCTTCTCTGCCGTGCGCACGATGTCGGCCGCGGCCTGATCGATCAGCGCGTGGTCGAATGCTTTCAGTCGAATCCGAATCTTGCTTGCCATATTTGTCCTCTGTTATCAGTCATCGGTCATCAGTCAGACGACTGATGACCGACAACCGATGACTATTTCAGAATCTTCGTGACGACACCGGCACCCACAGTACGACCGCCCTCACGAATGGCGAAGCGGAGCTGCTCCTCCATGGCGATCGGCGTGATCAGATCGATCGCCATCTTCGTGTTGTCGCCTGGCATCACCATCTCGACTTCCTCACCGACCTTGATCTTGCCCTTGTCGATGCGCCCAGTGGCAACCGTGCCGCGGCCCGTGATCGAGAACACATCTTCGACCGGCATCTGGAACGGCTTGTCCACCTCGCGCTTTGGGACCGGAATCGACTTGTCCAGCGCGGCCAGGAGCTCCTCGATCTTGGCGACCCACTGCTTATCGCCTTCGATCGCCTTGAGCGCCGACCCACGAATGACCGGCGTGTCGTCGCCCGGGAACTGGTATTTGGACAACAGCTCCCGCACCTCGAGCTCGACGAGGTCCAGCAGCTCCGGGTCATCCACCAGGTCACACTTGTTCAAAAAGACGACGATCGCCGGCACGTTCACCTGGCGCGCCAGCAGAATGTGCTCCCGCGTCTGCGGCATCGGCCCGTCCACCGCCGACACCACCAAAATCGCCCCGTCCATCTGCGCCGCCCCCGTGATCATGTTCTTCACGTAGTCGGCGTGGCCCGGACAGTCCACGTGCGCGTAGTGCCGCTCCGCCGTGCTGTACTCCACGTGGCTCGTCGCAATCGTCAGAATCTTGGTCGCATCCCGCCGCCCCTGCGATTCCGACGCCTTCGCCACCTGGTCGTAGGTCACGTAGGTCGCCAGCCCCTTGTCCGCGCACACCTTCGTCAACGCCGCCGTCAACGTCGTCTTCCCGTGGTCCACATGCCCAATCGTCCCCACGTTCACGTGCGGCTTGGTCCGCTCAAACTTCGCTTTCGCCATTGCTAGTCCCTCAAGGTGTCAGGTGTTAGGTGTTGGGTGACACCTAGCACTGCCTTTGCTTCGCCTCTCTAGAGCTCGCGACCGGGATTGAACCGGTGACCTCGTCCTTACCAAGGACGCGCTCTACCGACTGAGCTACGCGAGCGAGAGCGGGCGACGGGGCTCGAACCCGCGACCCTCAGC
>QHUE01000010.1 GCA_003221825.1 Gemmatimonadota bacterium | reverse complement strand
AGTAGCTTCCGCTGGCCCGCCGTTCGTCCGGGTCCATCACGCCTTCGAACACGCGGCCCAGCATATCGGGCGCGACGAATTCGCCGGCGTCGTGTTCGCGCACGGAGAAGTGGAACCGCTCGAACAGGTCGTCGAACGCGTCCCGCCAATCGGCGTTGCCCCACGTCGCTGGGCCATGCTGGCGCTCGAGTGGCGACGGCTCGAACAGCCCGCCGTTGAGGAATGGGATCCTGCCCAGCGCTCGTGCGGCGCCGCCGCGTCGCGCCGCCGGCCGATTCAGCGCGCCAAAGCACAACGCGTGCAGGAACGAGCGATGAAAGTGCCGGCGGCACGCGATCGCACGGTCGAGCAGGTGGGCCACGTAGCGGGTGTCACGGTTCAGCCAACCCTTCGACTGGATGAAGTAGAGAAAGAGCAGGCGGGTAAGCGCGGTGAGTGTCAGCGCGTGACGGTCGAGCCGCGACCGGGGCGTGCGGAGCCGCTCCGTGAGCCGATCCAGGGTGTTCCGGAAGGCGCGAAAGAAGCGTGGCGTGACGCCTTCACTCGCCAGCACTTCGCCGATTCGCAGCGACAGCGCGAGCGCAGATTCGCCTTTCGCGGGCGCGAGGCGTTCGAGCGTTGCCAGCGCGGAGCCGGAGGGACTGGCGACGGCAATCGTCGCCATGCGCAGACCCACGGGACCAGCTACGCACACGAGCCGGAGCGGCTGTCCGCCCAGCGCGCATGCCAGGCCGCGCTCGGCGCCGGCGGACAGCCGGCGCGCGGCGGCGCGCGCGGCCTCTTCGGGAGCGGCCGCCTCGAGGGCGAAGACTCGAAACGCGCCGTGCCGCGCGATGAGCGCGGCACGGCTGATTCGCTCGATCTCGCCCAGCCACGCCCGCACCGGCACCGGCTCCCAGACTGCCTCATAGCCGAGGGCGCTGAACAGCTCGCGAAGACCCTCGATCTGCGTTGTGCGGCCGAGAATGTCACGCAACACGAACACTCCTCGTGATAGAGGAGTGAAGGTGAGGATGGAGTGTTACGGATTACGTACCGAACTACGGCGAGCTGGTGCGATTACGTGCGGCGTGGCGCGTGCGGCGTATGACCCCTACGAGTCCACGCCGCGCGCCGCACGCAATCACGTGCCTTTCTTGAGCCGTATCTCCCCATTCACCGTGCTCAGGCTGAGCCCGCGCCCGCCGGCGCCGATCGTGCCACGTATCCGCCGGTTGCTGAACCGCCCGGTAACTGTGAGCGGCCAGTCGGTCTCGATGTCGCCGTTCACGGTGTTGGCCCTGATCTCGGTATCGAGCTTCCCGGGAAGAATCAGCGTGATCCCGCCGTTCACCGTGCTGAACTCGAGATCGTTGGTCCAGTCTGCCCGCCCCATCTCGGCGTACACGGAGCCGTTCACGGTGGACGCTTCGGCGAGGCCGGTCGTGCTCACGCGCACACTGCCGTTCACGGTGCTCGCCCGCACGTCTCCCCTGAGACCCTCGGCGGACATCTCGCCGTTCACCGTCTGGCCATTGAACTCGATGCCGGCGGGGACCTGCACCTCGAAATCGACCGTCACGTCGTTGTTCTCGGTGCTGGAGCTCCAGTGGTCGCCCGGCTGGCACGTGTTCTCGCGGCGGGCGCGGGGCGGCGTGGGATAGACCGCGCAGATCGTGATGCCTTCGTCCGATTCCACCACTTCGATCTTGACCTCGTCGGGATCGGAGCGCCGCGCGTGTTTTCGGGCGTTCACGACCGCCTCGGCGCCCCTGGCGAGCACCGCCCGCACGTCGCCGTTCACACCCTTTACTTCCAGCCGCTTGCCGGCGGCGAGCCGGCCATGCCAGTTGAAATCTTGCGCCTGCGCACTGACGACGCCGGCCACGGTGAGTAACCCTGCGATCAACAGGCTGCGCATCGGACCTCCGAACTTAGTGAGTGCGACGATACGTCTTGGCATAGTTTCGGCTATAGGTGCGCGCGTACTGCCGCGCGTATTTCGGGGCGTACTCCTTGGCGTACTTTGCGGCGTAATCGGCGGCATAGTGGACCGCGCTGTTTACTTCGCCCGCGATCTGTGAGCTGTCGAAGTGGAAGTCGAAGTCGTAGTCGTTGTCATGGTCGTTGTCGTTCTCGTTCTCGTCGTGTTTGTGCTTGCGATCGATGCGATCCCGGAGCTCCTGGGGACGGCGCATCTCGATGTCGCCCTGGAACGACTCCAGCTCCATGCGCGCGCTCCCCGAGCCGATCTTGAACGTCTTGCGATGCTTCCCCGTCGTGTTGGTGAGCGGGAGCGCAAAGCTGGCATCGATATCGCCATTCGCCGTCGCGGTGGTCACGGTGACGTTGGCGCCTTCGGGAATGGAGACCGTAATGTCCCCGTTGTGCGACCCGAAGCTGTAAGATCCGCCATCCTTGACGGTCCCCTCGTAGACCACGTCGCCGTTGATCGTCCCGGCGTCGACACTCGCGGACTGGACGCCCATCAGCATCACGCTGCCGTTCGTGGTTTCGACTTTGATTTCACCGCTGACGTTGGTCAGCTCGACGTCTTCGTTGACGGAGTTCACCTCGATACGTCCCGAGGCGTCGGCGAGTGTCACGGCGCCCTGGATCGAGTGCAGCGTGATGTTTCCCTTGCCGCCGCGCACGTTGACCTCGCCATTGACGGTCTCGGCGCTGATGGAGCCCTGCACGCCGTCCACCGTGATGTCCGCATAGGTGCCGCTCAGGTTCAGCTCCATGGACTGGGGGACGGTGATGTCGAGGTCGATCACGGACGGCGCGCCTTCGCGACTGCCCGTCTTGACGACCACGGTGTTCCCGACCAGCGACACTTCCACGCGCCCGCGACGGCCGGTTTCCCCGTGCACCTTGACGCGATTCTCACTCCATCCGTGGACGGTGATCCCGCCCCCGAAATTGTTGACCGAAAGGCTGGCGCCGGCCGGCACGGCGATCGTCGTATCGGATTGTCTTTGCGGTGCCAGCGTGACCAGCATCGCGGCGGCCAGCGTTGCAAACATGTCTGTGCTCCTCCTAGGATCGGGCCGCGGCCATGTCGTTCACACGCCGCAGCAGATCCACCTTGCGCCGCATCGTGTCGGCGAGATGGAGGTTCAGGTACGCGTTGCCGGGATCGTTCCGCAGCGCAATGCGCGCCTCGGCGATCGCCCGATCGATGATGGCCAGATTCTTCCGCACGATGCGCACGGTCGTGGAATCGAGCCGCTTCTCGTTCTGCGCCAGGGCGGCCTGCAGCTCGGCGATGGCGACGTCGGTGGAGCCAGTCCAACTGGCGACCCGCGTGTTTGGCGGGGGTGTCACGGCGACAAGCTCGGGCGTATTCGTCGGTCGCTGCTGCAGGGCGAGCCAGGCACTGCCACCCGAAAGGAGGACCAGAGCAATGCTCGCCGCAAGGAGCTGTGGGACGGTGAAGGAAACTCGCCGGGAAGGACGGCGGCTGGTCGAGTCTCGGCTTATCTGAGCTTTTATCTCAGGCCAGAGATTCGTCTCGGGCTCACTATCCGCGAGAGCCTTCGCGCGCGCGACCACCTGGCGCAGCTCGCCGAGTGTCGCGTAGCAGTGCCCGCACGTCGCGAGATGTGCCTCGAGGCTCGCGCGCTCGGTCGAGTCGAGCTCGCCGTCGAGATACTCTGAAAGCCGGTTCGTCCATTGATCGTTCATCGTTCCAAGTGCCTCCGCAGCGCCATCCGCGCGTGATGCAGCTGCGATTTCGACGTGCCCGGCACGACGCCAAGCATGCGCGCGATCTCTTCGTGGCGATACCCCTCCACGTCATGTAACACGAAGACCTGCCGTGCTCCCTCGGGAAGGCTCGCCAGCGCTTCCTCGAAATCCATCGACAACTCCGGCGTCGCCGGCTTGCTGGTGACGCCATCCAGCGGCTCCGCTTCATTAATGAACCGGCCGCGCTCGATGCCGACGGTCTTGCGACGGGCCAGGACGACGTTCACCGCCAACCGGTGCAGCCATGTCCCGAACGCCGACTCGCCGCGGAACGTCGACAGTTTTTGCCAGGCGCGAATGAACACATCCTGCGTCACGTCGTCGGCTTCATCGGCGTCGAGCATGCGGCGCACCAGCGTATGGACCCGGGCAACGTGGGTTCGGTACAAGCGCTCGAATGCACTGGCGTCCCCGCTTGCTGCGAGGGCCGAATCGGCCGCTATGGAGTCAGCAGTCAGAGTGTCCTCGAGCACCTGTCTGGGCATGCAGGGGGTTGGATATGCAAGCAGGGCAAAAGGTTGTAGTTAGATTTGGGCCTCGACATGACCCCTTCCATAGTAGCCGTTCTGGCCATCGGCGGCCTGCTGGGTCTGCGCCATGCCTTTGAGCCAGACCATCTTGCGGCCGTCTCCACCCTGGCGACAAGACCGGGCGGGAGGCGCCGGTGGAGCGCCGCTCGGCTGGGGCTCATCTGGGGGCTCGGTCATACGGTCACCGTCGGCGCCGTGGCCCTGCTGGTCCTCGTGCTGGGGGTGCAGCTGCCTGCCAGGCTCTGGCCCACCGCGGAGTTGGTTGTGGCGGCGCTGCTCATCCTGCTTGGGATGATGGTGATCTGGCGGTACGCACGCGGGCGCTGGCACATGCACGCTCACGCCCACAGCGCAGGTGCTCCGCATCTGCATTTGCACAGTCACGCTGCCGATCCGAGTCACGGGCACGCGCACGCGAGCGTCGATGCACGCCGCTCGCTCGGTTTCGGCATTGCACACGGACTCGCGGGGAGTGGCGCCATTGCCGCGTTGCTCGTCGCGGCGGTCCCCGATACGATGTCGCGGCTCGTTTACTTCGCGGCGTTCAGCGCGGGGACGATCGCCGGGATGCTTGGCGTCTCGCTGACACTCTCGGTGCTCGTGCGATTTGCCGCAGACCGGGGTACGCGCTGGGCGACGATTCTGCACGTGGGAGCGGCGGTCGGGAGCGTGGTGGCGGGCGTAGTATTGGCGCAGCAGGTGATCGCCGCGCCGTAGCCTTTATGACGTTTGGTGCGGCTCGTGCGGGAAAGGGGGTGTAGAAACGACGGACCAACATCTCCT
>QHUE01000200.1 GCA_003221825.1 Gemmatimonadota bacterium | reverse complement strand
CCCGCGCTTTGGTCGATTCGGGGCTGTACGTGAGATCGCCGGCTCGCATCGTCCCCAGCGTGGGCGTGCCGCACAGGATGAACCAGGTAGACCGGATGTGTGCGTTCGCTTCGTGGTTCAGCACGCCGACGACACCCTGTGTCACGGGATCGAACCCGGCACTGCCGACTGCGGACGTCACGACGCGAGCCATGCGCGCGAAGGCGCCCTTGCGCGCGAGCTCCGCGATGCGCAGCAGCGTGAACGCCGGCCACCAAGAAACCACATCGAGATCGTGCGTGAACGCTGCGGCCCAGCGCCGCGCGTCCGGCCAGGGAGCGACGGTGCGAAATGCCCGCCTGCCCGCGGCGTTGCGGGTCGCTGCTTGTAACGCGAGGGCGGCGCGCTGAATCACCGGTTCGCGCTCGAGTCCTTCACGGACCAGCGGATTGGCCGAGGATGGAACGCGGCTGTAGCGGTCGCGTTCGGTGGCCCGCTGTTCAGCTGCGGCGCCCGCCACGTCGACGACGGCCTGCAGGACCGAGCGCGGCACCCGGACGACGCCGTCCGCCACGTCGATCCCCCACCCTGCCCCCATCCACCCACGCAAATCCCGTGGCGCCGCTTCGATCAACTCCAGGCGAACGACGTCGAGTGATTGCGCCGCCGGTATCAGGCGGGCCAGATCGACCAACACGTCGATCGCGAAACGTTCGGCCGCTGCGAGGCCGGATTCGGGGAGTTTGATCACAGGGCGTCGAAACGTACATTACGACCCCAATGCCCGAAACGCTCCTCCCCAAAACGCGCATCCCGTGGCGTCACCTTGTTCTCTTCGGCTGGCTGCCCAGCCCGCTGAAGGTGCTGGCCTATCGGCTGCTGCTGGGTTACCGCATCGGACGGCGTGTGCGCATCAGCTTTGGCGGTGTGGTCATCGGCCGAAAAGTCGAGCTGGGCGATCACGTCGAGATCGGGTTCCTCGCCGTGGTTCAGGGCGAGTCCATCCGCATCGGGCGCCACTCGAGCATCGGGACGTTCAGCTATCTGTCGTGCAACGTGATCGAGATCGGCGAAGACGCGAAGATCCGTGAGCAGGTCTACGTCGGCGGGCCGCAGCTGCCGGAGTCGAAGTTTGTCCTCGGCAGCCGCACCATCATCCTGCAGCTCACGAACATCAATCCGACAAAACCGGTGGTCATCGGCGACGATACCGGCATCGGTGGGCACTGCTTGATCTTCACGCACGGCGCCTGGGCGAACGCGCTGGACGGCTATCCGGTGACCTACGAGCCCGTCACCCTCGGCGCGAGCGTCTGGCTACCCTGGCGCGTGTTCGTGATGCCGGGGAGCACGATCGGCGACGGCACGGTGATCGGAGCCAACTCGCTGGTATCGGGGAGAATTCCGCCGCAGAGTCTCGCGGTCGGCTCTCCGGCGAAGGTTGTTCGGTCGGCGCCAGTTTTCCCAAAGCAGTTGAGCGACAGTGAGCGCTCCACTCTTGTTGCGACGATCATGGCGGAGTTCGATCGGTTCTTGCAGCACAGTGGCGTGCGGGTGGAACCGCAAGGGTCCATGCGGCTCTACCGGTACGGCCGCCGCACCTGGCGGCTGCTGTGGCTGCGTGGCGAGGCGCGGATGGACGGCGTTGCGGCAACCCGTGGCGACACGGTTTTTTCGGAGACCGCACTCGCAGCGGACGAGCTGGGCGCCTTCGCCAAGCACGGCGTCTACTGGCTCGATCTCGGCGGTCGCACGCGGAGCGAGGGCGGCTCCCGCCTTACGGAGGAGCTCGCCCTCTTCATCGGCCGCTACGGAGTGCGGCTCGCGCGCTATTACGACCGCTAGCGGTCAGTGGATGTGGACGAAGTCCACCCACCCGCTCTCGTTCGCAACCAGGACCTGATTCCGGGCGGCGTCCGCCGCTACTTCGCGCGGCACCCCGCCGACGGTAATCGTGCGCACGACGGTCCGTGTTACCGGATCCACAACCTCGACGAGTCCGGCGAACACCTCACCGATATACAGTTTGCCATCTGGGCCCAGCGCGATGCCCTCTCCGCCGCTGGAAAGCGGTACGCTGGCGACGGCGCCGCTCGACAGGTTGATGATCTGCAGAACGTTGCTGATCTCGTTGGCGACGTAGAGCTCCGTCCGATTGGTAGCGACCGCCATACCCTGCGGCCGCCCTCCCAGCACGAATGTCCGGAGCACCGTCATCGTCAGCTGATTGACCTCCAGCACGCTTCCACCATCGCGCGTCGCGATGTAGACCAGCGTGTCGTTCAAGTTCAGCAAGTGATGCGAGGTCGCGGGCAGGTCGAGCGAATCGACGACCGTCTTGGACGGGACATCGATCTTGTAGAATCGATTCGCATCCGTCGTTACGAAGGCGGTGCCGCCATTCCGCGTCACCGCGATCGGCAGCGGACTTCCATTGACCGCAATGACGTCCGTCTGTGCGTTGGTGGCCACATCGATGATGCCGACGTTGTGGTTGCCGAAATTCGCCACATACGCTGTCGATCCGATGTCGTTGAATGCCAGGTAGGCCGGCACACCGCCCACGGGGATTGACGCCGTGACAGAATCGGTCGTCAGGTCGAATCGAGCCAGCGCAGCACCCTGGTCCTGGCTGACCAGCGCGACGTTACCTGAAGTCGCGACGCCGAGCGGGCCACAGCACACCGACACCCGCGTAACGGCCGTATCCGGGGGCGGCGGGGGCGGCGGCGGCGGGGGCGGCGGAGGCGGTGGTGGAGGCGGCGGGGGTGGCGGCGGCGGTGGCACGAGCGAATCGTTCGGCTCGATGAAATCGACCCATCCCGACTCGTTCGAGACGAGGACATCGAGGCCGTTGTAATCGAGCGCGATCTCGCGTGGGACGCCGCCGACAGGAATCAGGCGCACGGTCTCCCCGCTGCGGCGGTCGATCACTTGCACGTAGCCGGCGAAGACGAGGCCCACGTAGAGGTGATCGCCGTTGTTGCCGATCGCCAGCCCTTCGCCCCCCCCCGCGAGCGGGATATTGGTAAACGTTCCCGTCCCGAGCTTGACCACGTGCACGACGTTGTTGAACTCGTTCGCGACGTAGAGCTGCTGGCCATCGGGTGAGAACGCCATGTCCTGCGGTCTGCCGCCGACGGCGAATGTCCGATTGACCGTCATCGTCCGCCAGTTGACTTCCATTACCGTGCCGCCGTCACGCGTCGCGACGTACAGGAATTTGCCCCGCGAGTCCATGATGATGTGATGCGACGTCGCGGGCAGCGCGATCGAGCCCAGCGTGTTCTTGGTCGCGATATCGATCTTGAAGAGCACATTGACATTGGTGGTGACGAGCAGCGTGCCGCCATCGGGCGACAGCGCGAGCGCAAATGGATCGCCGGTCGTGGGGATCACGTCGGTCTGCGTGTTCGACGCGACGTCGATGATGCCGACGTTGTCGCTCCACTGATTCGAGACGTACGCGCGCGTGCGCGTCGCGTTGAAGATCACGAGCGATGGGACCATCCCGACCGGAAAGGAGGCCGTCACCGTGCGCGCGTTCAGATCCACGCGGGCGAGCATGCCCGGCGACTGGCCAAAGTTGGGCTGGGTGATGTACGCGAATCCCTCCGGCGCGACGGCGATGCCCAATGGGCCGCCTGGCAGCGCCATCCGCGCAACGGTGCCATCGCCGCCGGGCACGGGCCGCGTCGTCACGAGCCCGTTCGACGTCTCGTCAGTGGGAGTCGAGCAACCAACGGCGAGCGTCGCGCTCATCGCCGCAGCGATCAGGATTGTCGGAAGCCGGCCCATGAGACCTTCTCACGAAATGTGGTTAAGCCACACATAGCCATGAGGGTCTTGGACGTCGCAACCCGAACCGCTCAATACGTCATAGCCCTTAGGGAGGAAACTCCGACGGGAAGGATATCGAGCCAGCCTGCTTCGTTCACCAGAATTACCTGCCCCGCTCCATCAAACGCGATTTGCGCCGGTCGGCCGCCGGTCTCGAGCATGCCCCGCTGCCGTAGGGACGCGAGCTCGATCACCCCGACCTTCCCGTGGCGCGGATGGCCCGTATAGAGGAAACGCTGATCCGGACTCATGGCGAGCGCGACAGAACCGGTTTCAGGCGCGAGTCTCGCAACGCACTTCCCGCTTCCCACCCCAATTACGTCGAGGCCGTGGTGTTCGTTCGCCACGTAGAGCGTCAAACCATCCGGCGACACGACGAGTCCTTGCGGCCATCCTCCGAGGTGGAACGTGCGCAGCACGCGCAACCGGCTCGCATCGACTTCCAGGACCGAGCCGGCGGCTCGGGTGGCGACGTAGAGGCGGTCCGCGGCCGGGTGTAAGGCGAGATGATGTGACGTCGCCGGGAGCGGCAGCGAGCCAAGGACTCGTCCCGTCAGCGTCGAAAGGCCGAAGAGCCGGTCCTCGTTGGTGGTCACGAACAACGTATGACCATTGCGGGACAGGAGGAGCGGCAGGGGGTCGCCGCAGACCGGCCAGGTCTGGATCAGCACGTGACGGGTCGCATCCATGACGGCGATTTGGTCCAGATATTGGACGCTCACGTACGCGCGCGAGCCGGATGGATCAAATGTCACGCAGCTCGGCGTGCAGCCGATGAAGGTGCTGCCCGTGAGCCGGCCGGTCGTCAGGTCCAGTCGTTCGATGGACGCGGCCTGACCGCGAGCGATGTAGGCGAGGTCGCGTCCCCGCGCCGCGATGCCGTACGGCCCTCCGGGCAGCGCCAGGCGGCGCGGCTGCGACGGGGGGACCACCGCGGCGGCCGAGGTCGCGGGTCCAGGTGGCAGTCCGGCCGCCCGCACCGCCGGCGGGGCTAGGGGGCGTTGCCGGGTTGGGCGGGGCGGATGCGTCCGGTACTGGAACCAACGCAGCACTTCGGGCGTGCCCGCCCGACGCAGGTCCTTCCAGCAATGGCCGGTAACGCGACGGACCAGGCGGTACGCGCTGGCGGTCTCGATGTGCGTTTGCGGCGCGAGCGAACGGAGCGGCGCGCGCGCCCCCCCCGCCGCGTCACCCCGCACCATCCAGTAGAACACGCACACCCAGCCCGATAACTCCTCATAGGACGGGAGCCCTTCGCGGCGTAACAGGCGGTTGAGCTGGAAGCGGCTGCGGAGTCCCAGGCGCTCACACAGGGCCTGGGCCGATCCCACGCGGCCATTGTTGCAGACG
>QHUE01000199.1 GCA_003221825.1 Gemmatimonadota bacterium | reverse complement strand
CCATTCGTTCGGGATGACCGCAGCCATGAACTTCCCCGTCAGCATCCCCGGCACGATGGTTCTGATCCCCGATCCGCGGGACGTCAAGGCGATCGTGCGTGCCATCGCCACGCACCACGTCACCTTGCTGCCCGCCGTGCCGCCCATCTTCAACGCGATCCTCAATTACCCGAAGATCGGCGACGTCGATTTGAAGAGTGTGAAGCGCTGCTTTTCCGGTTCCGCAGCGATGGCGGAGGACGTGCTGCGGCGCTTCGAGGAGCTCACGGGCTCGCGCATCGTCGAAGGATTCGGGCTGTCCGAGGCGTCGCCCGTGACGCACATGAATCCACTGAACGGCCTGCGCAAGCCCGGAACCATCGGCGTCCCGATCCCCGATACGGACTCGCGGACGGTGAGCGTGGACGACGGGGTCACCGAGACCCGAACGGGGGAGCCAGGGGAGCTGATCATCCGCGGGCCGCAGATCATGCGTGGGTACTGGAACATGCCGGACGAGACAGCGCTGGTGCTGCGTGACGGCTGGCTATACACCGGAGACCTCGCCGTCATCGACGCGGACGGTTTCCACAAGATTGTCGGCCGGAAAAAGGAGATGATTGTCGTCTCCGGCTACAAGGTGTTCCCCGACGAAGTCGACGGGGTGTTGATGGCCCACCCCGCGGTGCTCGAAGCGGCGACGATCGGCGTGCCGGATCCGAAGCGCGGCGAACTCGTGAAGTCGTTCGTGGTGTTGAAGCCCGGCTCTCAGGCTACGGTTGCGGAGGTGCTCGCGTTCTGCCGGGAAAACCTTGCCGCGTACAAAGTGCCGCGCGCCATCGAATTCCGCGGCGAGCTTCCCAAGAGCGGTGCCCTGAAGATTCTCCGGCGGAAGCTCGTGGAGGAGGAGCTGGCAAAGACGCCGCAATAACACCCCACGATGCCGCAAAAACGCCCTAACAAGGGCAGGCCGCTCCTGCCAATGTTGTGGCGCGATTTCAGGCGAGGGCGGGTGGGGAAGGCGGGCGAGTTAAGCGTGCACGAACATCGAGAGGTGCTCCGACAGGCCGGCATTGCGCTCAACGGCCGCCTCGTGACCCTGTGGGAGATCTCGGCCGACTCCGAAGCCGTGCCTCTGTTCAGTGGGGTCGCGAACCCCGCGCCGCAGGACCTCCGTCTCAATCTCGATCGCACGCTCCGCCAGTGGGGAGCGCCCATCATCCGGCACAGTCGCTGGATCGGCTGTCGCCTGGATGACGGGGACCACTGGTGCGTCGCTCCGGTCCGCACCCGCCCAGCCGCTCCCCCGCCCCACGGGATCGAGCGGCGCAGCCGCGAGCGCCTGGTCCTCGAGCTCGCGGGGTTGAGTCTGGGCTCGCTCGGCGCAGCGGCGGAGGCGGCGCGTTCCCGTCTGCCGCCGGGTGATGCGTTGTGGGAGCTGGCCCGCCAGCCGAGTGTCATCGCGCACGAGGTGGGTAATCCGCTCACGGTGGCACTGGGGCACCTCGATCTCAGCGTCGAGGCGATCCGAGAAACCCATGCGCTGGATCCGCGCTTCCGCTATCAGCTGCTCGACGATCTGGGGCATGTCGCCCAAGGCATCGAACAGGCGGCGGACTATCTGCGGTCCATTCAAGACCGGCCATTCGGCAGCGCGACGAAGCTCGTCCGCTTCGACGTCACGCCGGTGGTCCGCTCCTGCGTCACCCTCGAACGGCCACTGGCCCGCAAGCGCGAGGTCACCCTCGAGTGGCAGTCGGCGGTGGATTCGCTCTATCTCGTCGGAGACGCAGGCGCGCTGTATCAGGTGCTCACGAACCTGATCCGCAACGCCGTCGACGCGAGTCAGCCTCGCACGGTCGTCTCGGTCACCCTGGAACGCGCCGGTGAGACGCTGCGGCTCGCGGTACGTGATCGGGGCGCCGGCATCGCTCCGCAGCATCGGAAACGCATTTTCGAGCCGGGGTTTACGACCAAGGCGCCGGGAAAGGGCTCGGGCATCGGCCTCGCGGTCGTCCAGGAGATTACGCAGAACATGTTTGGCGGGACCATCACGCTAGAATCGACGCTCGGCGTCGGTAGCACATTCACCTTGGCGTTGCCGATTCCGCCGCAACGGCACTAAGCGACACAGGCGCTTCGTCATAAAGTGGCTCCGGGTACGTGGTTGCCCTCGCGAAACGGGCGACAGAGTGTGCGATGTGTCACTCCCTCGGGGACGGAACAGCGTTACGATTGTCCCCGTTTCGCATCTTAAATAGTTCCCTTTTAGTTCCGGCGTCCGACCACGGGATTCGCGCCCCCCCCCGCGATACGGCTGCCGCCCATGTCCTTGCACGGGGCTGCATGCACCCCAGTGGTACGGTCGCGCCCAGGCGGCCAGCTACGTGGCGACTCGCCGTTATGGCGCTGTTCCTTTCGGGAGCAGCGTTCGCATGCGTGTTGTCTGATGCCCTCACCGGCCCCAAGACCGCCGCCGTCGCCCTCCGCTTTACCGGGGACTCCGTGCTCGTGGTGGGCGACACCGTCGCCTTCGGCGTCACGGCCGAAATCGATGGCACCCCGCTGGCAGCGCCGCGTTTTCGCTTCACGATCGAGGATACGCTCGTGGCTTCCCGCACCGCCTCCGGCGATTCGATCGTCGGGCGGGGGCGCGGTCGCACCCACCTCATCGCCGCGCTGACCAGCCCGCTGTTGCCCCAACCGGCAACGTTGACCGTGGCCCTCGACGTCGTGGTCGGGGCCGTGACAGTCGTTCCCGCGAACGACACTCTCACCAGCATCGAGGACACGCTGGTCTTGGCGGCGCCGGCGTTCGACGCGCATGGCCTCCCGATCGGCGGCGTTGCCCCCGCGTGGGTCTCTTCGGATACGACGATTGCCGCCTTTGTTGCCCCCGGCCGTTTGGTCGCGCGGCGCAACGGCCAAGTGATGGTGCGGGCGCTGGTCGACAACGACACGGGGACGGCCAGCGTGATGGTGGCGCAGCGCCTCGCCCGGTTGCAGGTGTCGCCGTCCGTGCTCGTCTTGAGTGCGTTGACGGCCGAATCCACCGTCGCGGTCAGCGGCCTCGACGCGCGCGGCCATCCGCTGAGCGGGGTGCCGATCAGCTGGGCCAGTGAAGCCTCTACGATTGCCTCGGTGACCCCCGGGGGCCGTGTCCGCGCGGTCGACAATGGGACGACACGGATTTTCGCACAAAACGGGACGCTGCGCGACACGGTGACGACGATCGTCGAACAGCGGGCGACGCAGATCGTGATTCGGCCCGATCCCGTGCCGGCGATTGTGTCCCTGGGTGATCAGGTCTCCCTGACCGCGAGCGCAACGGACAGTCTCGGCTTCGTGGTGACGGTGCCGAACAAGACGCCCGGATGGGCGACGCTAGATCCAACGATCGCGACAGTGGACCGCAATGGTCTTGTGACTGGCGTGGGCGTGGGGAGCGGTCGCGTCGTGGCGGTCATGGACGCGGCGCGCGATACCGCCGCCGTTGCCGTCGGCGATCTGCCCGCCTCCGTCGTGGTCCAGCCGGCGAGCGCCACGCTGGCGAGCGTGAAGGACACGCTGCTGCTATCCGCGACGGTGCGAAACAGCCGGGGCAACCTGATTCAGAACCCCGTGATCACCTGGCGCGCCTCCGACACCACGATCACGCGAGTGGATACCGCGCCGCGCCCGCTCGCGGTGGCGGTCCGCGCCGGGACCACGCGCATCGTCGCGGTGGCGGGCAGCGTCGCGGATACGAGCGTCGTCACCGTGACGAACGCGCCTGTGTCTCTCGATATCACCCGGGCCGCCGACACGCTCACCAGTATCTGGGACTCGCTGCCGGTTCCGGCGGTGATCCTCAACGCGCGGGGCGACAGCCTCGCCTCGACGTCGGTGCAGTGGTCGAGCGATGCGCCGTTCGTGGGCAGCGTCGACGGCGCGGGACTCGTCGTCGCCCGGGATACCGGCCGAGCCGTCGTGCGCGCGAAGTACGCGATCGCACCGGGAGACACACTGCGGGATTCGATCGCCATCCGGGTGTTCAATCTCCCGGCATCGATCGTGCTGAGCGACGACCGCGACACGCTGACCGCCGTGGGGCAATCACTCAGCTACAGTGGCGCAGTGCGGAACGCGCGCGGCAATCCGATCGGCGGGTATACGATCGCCTGGTCGTCGACCAACCCCGCCGCCGTCAGCGTTTCGCCCGGCGGCGGCGCGACCGCAACGGGCTTCGGCGCCGCGTTCGTGATCGGCCAGGCCGGCGGCCTGGCCGACACTGTGATAGACGTCGTCGTCAACCCCACGCGACTGATCGTCGACAACGGGATCGCGATTGCCCCGCGGTTTGGCACGCGCAAGCGGCCGTATGCGCGCATCGGCGACGGGGTCAGCGCCGCCGATGTGGACGATACTGTCTTGGTGCGAAGAGGCACGGCGCCATACGCGGAGACCGTGGCCCTCACGCGGCGCGTGACGCTCCTCGGCGACGATTCGGCGTTCGCCGCGAGCGTGCCGAGCGATCCGCTGCTGCTGCCGCTCCTGTCGCACGATACCGGTGCGGCGGGAATCACGGCTTATACGGCGGCGACGGTCGTCATCAAGAATCTCGCGCTGCGGCATACGATCGCCGGGCCGGCCATCGATGCCCGCCAGGCGGATCTGCGCGTCGCGCGCTTCTACGTCAATCCACCGGGGACGGTGGCGGCTCGGATCGGCCGGGGGATCGCGCTCGACAGCGCCACGTCGTCGGCTGCCAGCATTACCAGTAGCGAGATTCGTTCCGTGAAGGGTTACGGGATTCGCGTGCGCGATGGCACGGGCGTCGTGGTCGACACGGTCTACATCGAATCGGTGGACTCGCTGCCCGGCGTCGAGGCCGGCGCGGGGATCCGCATCCTGCGCGGCAGCGCCAATGCCGTGCGCCACGCGACGATTCGCGGCACCCAGGGTCCGGCCATCCTGGTCGACTCGAGCGCGGGCGCCACGCTCGCCGCGAACGATCTCGCGGGCCGCCAGCGGCTGGCGCTCGTCCGTTGGAGCACGGGAGCGACGATTCAGGGGAATCTGCTCGACACGCGGCCGCTGG
>QHUE01000198.1 GCA_003221825.1 Gemmatimonadota bacterium | reverse complement strand
GGGCTGGTCACTGGGAAGGCCGCCGGCGGACCAGTCACGATTACGGCGACGAGCGAGGGGAAGAGCGGCAGCGCCAGCGTGACCGTGATTCCCGTTCCGGTGGCCTCGGTCGCCGTGTCGCCGCCGACAGCGACCATCGCGGTAGGCGGCACTGTGCAGCTCACCGCGACGCCGCAAGACGCGAACGGCCATCCGCTCACCGGCCGCACGGTGACGTGGTCGACGAATGACGCCAGCGTCGCCAGCGTCAGCACGAGCGGCCTCGTCACCGGCCATGCCGCGGGCGGCCCCGTCACCATCATCGCCACAAGCGAAGGCCAGAGTGGCTCAGCGTCGATCACGGTTTCCACAGTCGTAGCTGTGGCGTCGGTGGACGTCTCACCCCCGGCTGCGACAATCCAGGTGAATGGGACCGTGCAGCTGACCGCCACGCCCAAGGATGCTGCCGGAAACCCGCTGAGCGGACGCAGCGTGACGTGGTCGAGTAGCGCGCCGGCGATCGCCGCGGTGAATAGCAACGGGTTCGTCGTTGGCGTCGCGGCCGGCTCGGCAAGCATCTCGGCGACGAGTGAAGGAATCGCCGGTTCGGCGACGATCACCGTGCAAGCTGCCTCGGGTCCGCCGGTCATCGCGGGCGCGGGCGACATCGCGGATTGTTCGCGAGCCAGCCAGGAAGCAACGGCGCGAGTGCTCGACAACATCGCCGGCACCGTGGTGACATTCGGCGACATGGCCTACCCGGACGGCTCGTTCACACAGTTCATGACTTGCTACGATCCGTCGTGGGGCCGGCACAAGGCGCGCACGAAGCCGGCGCCTGGGAACCACGAGTACAACTTCGGCTCGGCTGCCGGGGCGCCGGGCTATTACCAGTACTTCGGGGCTGTCGCGGGTGACCCCACGAAGGGCTATTACAGCTACGACCTGGGCGCCTGGCACGTCGTGGTGATCAACAACTACGTCAGCATGGCCGCCGGGTCGGCGCAGGAGCAGTGGCTGCGCACGGACTTGGCGAGCCACCCCACGACCTGCACGCTGGCGTATTGGCATGAACCGCGCTTCAGCTCCGGTGGGAACGGCAGCAATGTGGCGACGCAACCCATCTGGCAAGCGCTCTACGATTACGGTGCGGACGTCGTCCTCAATGGCCACGACCACGATTACGAGCGCTTCGCCCCGCAAACCCCGACCGTGGCGCTCGATAACGTGAACGGCATCCGGGAATTCGTGGTCGGCACCGGGGGAAATTCGTTGTACAGCTGGCCGGGCAATCCGATCGCGAACAGCGAATTGCGCAGCAACGTCAACTACGGCGTCATCAAACTGACCCTGTGGCCGACGAGCTACGATTGGCAGTTCGTGCCGGTTGCCGGCGGAACGTTCAGCGACCAGGGCAACGCGCTCTGCCATTCGGGGACACCGGTACAGAACCAGGCGCCGGTCGCAAACCCGGGCGGGCCGTACTACTCGGAAGGCACGGTCCTGCTCGATGGCACCCAGTCCCGAGACCCGGACGCCAACACGCCGCTCACCTACGCGTGGGACCTCGGCGATGGCACCACGGCCAATACCGCCACCGTGACCCATACATACCCGGCCGAAGGACAATACGTGGTGACTTTGCGGGTCACCGACTCCAAGGGTCTGACCGGCGCACCCGCTTCGACCAGTGTCAGCATCGCCAACGTGGCGCCGACGGTGAACGCCGGTCCCGATCAGTCCGTGGTCGGCGGTACGCCGTTGACCATGCAGGCGACGTTCTCCGATCCGGGGGCGACCGACTACCCGTGGGCCTACACGATCACCTGGGGAGACGGCGCGACTGACGCTGGCACCACGAACACGCAGGCGAATGGCATCACCGCGAGCCACCAGTACCCCGCCCCCGGCCGATACACGGCGCGGATTACGGTGACCGACAAGGACGGCGGCGTGGGCTCGGACGACATCGTGGTGAAGGTCCTCGACCCGGCGACGGTACAGGTCTTCTCTGGAGCGAGCAACATCGCTTCGTGCGGCACCGACGAGGACGAAGCGACGGCCCAGATCCTGGACGGCCTGCCGGGGAGCGTCTTCGCGCTCGGCGACAACGTCAACCCGAGCGGCAGCGCGGCGAACTATACGAACTGCTATACGCCGACTTGGGGCCGCCACAAAGCACGGACCCGTGCGGTCGTGGGCAACCACGAGTACGACGTCGCCGGTGCGAGCGCCTTCTACAACTACTTCAAACCGACCGTGGGCGACTCGGCCAAGTACTACTACAGCTTTGACCTGGGGCCGTACTGGCACGTGATCGTGCTCAACAACACGGCGTCGGTCAACAGCGGCGCCGGGTCGGTCGAGGAACAGTGGCTCAAGGCGGACCTGGCGGCGAACACCAAGCCATGCGTCATCGCCATGTTCCACTATCCGCTGTTCTTCTCGTCGGACGACCCGAGCTGGCACAGCGCGTCGGGTGTGCTGGCGATTTGGAACGATCTCTACGCGGCGGGCGCCGATATCGTCCTGAACGGGCAGCAGTACGATTATGAGCGCTTCGCACAGCAAGACCCGGGCGCGAATCTGGATCCGGCCCGCGGGATCCGCGAGTTCAACGCCGGGACCGGCGGCTACGCGACCGGCATGCCGACATCCATCGCGCCCAATACGGAAGCGGTGTCAGACGCCTTCGGCGTGTTGAAACTGACACTCGGGCCCGACAGCTACATCTGGGACTTCATCCCCGCTCCGGGCTACACCTTCACGGATCACGGGTCGGGCAACTGCCACTAGCCGTCCCCAACGCCAACGTCCCGGCCGCGAAATCCGCGACCGGGACGTTGCCCTATTCCCGAGCCCCTACTCCCGAGCCCCCAATTACGGCGCGCTCGTAACGATGAACACGTCGAAGTTCGGGCCCGTCTTGATCAACGTCTTGAACGCGCCGCCGATTGGCTGAGGCGGCGTGACCCCATTCATCGGAACGGTGATCGTACCACCCCCGTACGTTCCGCTCGCGACCGGCGTACCGAAGATGTCCTGGACGTTGCGCACCGCGTAGCGGTTCCCCACCGCGACGATGCCGGACAGATCGACGGGCACGGACCCTTGCAGCGTCCAGTTATAGACCACGACCATGGCACGGCCCGCCTCATAGCGGTTCGGCCGCACGAACACCTGCGGCGCGCTCGGCATCGTCGCCGACGCCTGATCGGTTGCTCCCGACCGCGACTCCCAGTTGCTGAACGTGAAGCTCGAGCTGCCGAGCTGCCACGCCGTCGCGTTCGGATCGCGATAGTGCATGTCGCCCGACCACCGCTGCGTGGTCGACGAGTTCCCGTCGTGCTGTGTGACCAGCTTTGAGGGTCCGACGATCGTGTTCCCCTGCACGGTCAGGCTACTCCAGTATCCGACGTCGAGCGTCTGGGTACCCCCGACCACGTAGTTGTTGCGGAACACCGCCGTACCATTCGCCGTCGAGCTGTATCCGATGCGGACGTTGCCGTTGGAGGCCGACACGCCGGGCGAGAAGTACGCCATGTTGTTCGTGACCGTGTCGTTGTCCGCGATCGTGCTGCCGCCCAACTGCATGTTGGGGTTGTCGAAATCCGACGGCGTCCCGTTGTTGAACGCGACGTTCCCGTCGAATATGAGGTTCTTTGTGGGCGGTGTTTTCGGTGTACGTCCCATGCCCAGTGTCATGGATGATCAAGTTGATCAACTTGATGTTCGACGCGCCGTTGACATAGACGCCGTCCCCGCGGAGCCCCGTACCAGTCCCCGCGGTACCAAAGCGCTGCGTGCCTGACTCCATGAGCTCGAAACCCCAGTACATCGTGTACGAGCCATTGACGGTCAGCACGTCGTTCGGATCCGTCCCGCCGTCGAGGGTGGCGCGCTCCCCTGGATACTGCCGCACGACGATCCACGCCGCGGCAGTGCCGTTGAGATTACCGCTGAATGTGCCGGAATAGGTGCCGCCGCGTAGCCAGACCGTGTCACCCGGTTGCACCTTGCCGCCGCCCCCGTTCAGTGCGGTTTGCAGGTTCCACGGCCGTGCCGAGCTGCCGTCGCCGCCGCTGCTGCCACCCGGCGACGCGTACCACCCCGCGTGACTTCCCGACGTCGTCTGCACGGTGATGGCCGAAGTCCCACTCTTGGCTTCACTCGTCGCGGTGATGATCGCCGATCCCGCCGCCACACCGGCGACAAGACCGCTTGCCGAGACCGTCGCTGTACCCGTCGCGCTGCTCGACCAGGTGAGCACGCGGCCCGTGAGCACGTTGCCGGCCGAATCCTTCGTGACCGCGGTGAGCTGCAATGTCGACCCGACGTTCACACTAGCTAGGGCCGGTGTGACGGTCACAGACGCGACCGGCACCACCGTCACCGTGATCGCCGCCGTGCCGCTCTTGCCTTCGCTGGTCGCCGTGATCGTGGCGGTCCCAACAGCGACGGCGGACACCAGGCCACTCGCCGACACGGTTGCGACCGCGGGCGCACTACTCGACCACGCGATGCTGCGTCCGGTGAGGACGTTGCCCGCGGAGTCCTTGGTCGTGGTTGTGAGCTGCACGGTCGCGCCGATCCCCAATGTCTTTGTGGCCGGAGCGACCGTCACTGTGGCAACAGGTACAACCGTCACGGTCAGCAACGCCGTGCCGCTTTTGCCTTCGCTGGTCGCGGTAATGACCGCGGAGCCCGCCGAGACCGCCGAGACCAGGCCCGCCGCCGAGACGGTTGCCACCGTCGGCGCGTTGATCGACCAGGTGATGACCCGCCCAGTGAGGACGTTGCCTGCCGAGTCCTGCGTTGTCGCGCTGAGCTGGGCCGTGGCCCCTACGCGGCGCTCCGGAGGCTGGTCGATGTGGGTGTGACGCTGACGGACGCTACCGGCACGGCCGACACTGTCACGCTGGCTGCGCCGCTCTGGCCTTCGCTCGTGGCGGTGATGGTCGCCGATCCACTCGCGAGTGCGCTGACCAGGCCGTCCACGGAAACCGACGCAACGCTGGGCGCGTCACTCGACCACGTGATCGCTCGGCCACTCAAAACGTTCCCCGAACCATCTTCCGTCGTGGCGATGAGCAGCGAGGTCGTGCCCACCCGCAGATTGGCCGTCGGGGGGGAAACGACCACGGTTGCCACTGGGACCATGACGACGCTGATCGCGGCAGAGCCGCTCTGCCCTTCACTCGTCGCGGTGATCGTCGCGGAGCCCGCCGCGACACCCGACACCAGCCCCGTGCCCGAAACCGTTGCGACTGCGGGTGCATCGCTGGACCAGGTTACCACGCGCCCGGTGAGAACGTTACCCGTGGCGTCCCATGTGGTCACTGTCAACTGCGATACGCCGCCGACAGGCACGTTGGCAGCAGCCGGATCGAGCGAAACCGACGACACCGGAAGCTGGGCGATCGTGACGGACGCGGTATCGAACACGCCGGACTTACGGCTGGCAATTACCCGGAAGCGCCCTGCCACTAGGCCTGCCGTGTAGAGGCCACCCGATGTGATCGTCCCACCGGTGGCCGTGTACTGCGGGGCAATGCTCACCGTGTCGCCCCCCGCGTTCACAGCGCGCGTGCTGAACTGCTGGACTCCACGTGGTTGCAGCGTGACGGCGGAGGGACTGAGAAGGAGGGCGACAATGCGGCGTTTATGGACGGTCGCCGTACCGACGAGTGGCACCGCGTCGGAGGTGGCGTCCAATTGCGCCACGACGGTCGCGTCAGTTTCCGAGGTGTCGGCGGTGTAGACGGCGTCGGACGTAATCGAGCCGACCGAGGCACTCCATTTCACGGCGACACCAACGCTGTCGCCGCTCACCGTGCGTCCATACGCCTGGAAAGGCACGTCGCCGAGCGGATCAATCGATACCGTATCGGGGACCACGAATACCTGACGGACCTGATAGTTCGGCCCCGTGGTCTGGCGCGGCTCGAGATGGCATGCCGCAAACAGGACGATGAGGACGACAAGAACGCGACGCATCGGAGCCTCTCCGGCGGCCCCAACCAAAAAAGGACGGGCCGCCAAGTTCGACGTGAGGTCGACGCTGGCGGCCCGGCTGGCGTGGCGGCTCGCGCCGCAGTAGCCCCGTAGCTCTGCGTCACCGCCTTTCGGCGGTTTTGCTCTGAGCAGCGAATAGTTATGTCATGTTCGACGCTGGGTGGCAGTCTCGACCCGAAACGCGGCGGGCCGCCACGATCGATCAGAGTCGATTCGCTGGCGGCCCGGCTGGCATGGCGGCGCGTGCCGCTGTAGCCCCGTGACTCTGCGTCGCCGCCTTTCGGCGGTTTTGCTCTGAGCAGCGGTCCTGCTTCCCAACTCAGTGCAGGGCTACTATGCAAACATTCTGTTTTGGAGGAAGTGATTTACCGCACGGTACCGCCGGTTGGGGTATACGCGTGGAGTCGCATGCGGAGTTATGATGCGTCGGGAGTACGCGACGCTTTTTGCTTCATGCTCTCCCACCACGCCATGCGCTCATGCACGGTTTTTTCGTATCCGGAATCACTGGGTTTGTACCAGGTAGAACCCCGCAGGCTCTCGGGCAGATACTCCTGCGGGAGATACGCATGCTCTGAATCGAATGCGTATTGGTATCCCGTGCCGTATCCGAGCTGCTTCATGAGTCCCGTGGGCGCGTTGCGAATGTGCAAGGGGACCGCCTCCGCCGGGTGTTTCTCCGCGGCCGCCTGGGCCTCACCGAAGGCGACGTATGCGCGATTCGATTTGGGAGCGGTCGCGAGATAGATCGTGGCTTCCGCGAGCGCGACGCTCAAGCCGCGTGGATCGGCGAGTCCGATGTCCTCGATCGCCATGCGCACGAGCCGCCGCGCGATGTACAGCGGGTCCTCGCCCCCGGCCAGCATGCGCGCGAGCCAGTAGAGTGCGCCGTCGGCATCAGATCCCCGCACCGCCTTGTGCAGCGCGGAAATGAGGTTGAAGTGCTGCTCGCCGCCCTTGTCGTAGACCGGTAGCGGCTTTTCCAACACCTGCTGAACGACATCGCGGGATGCGGGATGCGAGATGCGGGATGCGTGGATGTGTTTGAGCAGGGCTTCGAGTGTGTTGAGCGCACGGCGCGCATCCCCCTGCGCGTGCGTCACGAGCAGATCGATGCCTTCCGCCGACACGCATCCCGCTTCCCGCATCTCGCACCCCGTTTCGCGTAACGCCCGCTCGATCACCGTCCGTATGTGGTCATCATTCAGCGGTTCCAGGACGAAGACGCGGCAGCGCGAGAGGAGTGCACTCGTCAGCTCGAAGCTCGGATTCTCCGTCGTCGCCCCGATGAGCGTGATGATGCCGTTCTCGACCCAGGGGAGAAACGCATCCTGCTGCCCCTTGTTGAATCGGTGAATCTCGTCGCAGAAGAGGATCGTACCCTGGCCGTGGTACTTGAGCCGCTCCTCGGCTTCTTTGATGATCTCGCGCACGCGCGCCACGCCTTCGGTGACGGCGGAGAACGGCTCGAAGTGCCGGCCGGTGTAGTTGGCGATGATCCTGGCGAGCGTGGTTTTGCCGGAGCCGGGCGGTCCCCAGAAGATGCAAGAGCCGACGTCGCCGCGGCGGATCAGGTCGCCGAGGGCCTTGCCCGGTCCCAGCAGATGCTCTTGACCAAGAAACTGGTCGAGTGTCTTGGGCCGCATGCGCGCGGCGAGTGGCTCCGCGGAGCCTTGAAACAGCGTGGGTTCGGTCACGACAGTCGGTCTACCAGCGTCTTGGTCCCGAAGAATACCACGGCGCCAGCGAAGAACGCGGCCGGCATCGTCCACCCATGTTTGCCTTGTAGCTCGGGCACGAGATTCGACGCGGCCACATAGATCGCGACGCCTGCCGAGATGGCCAGCCCATGCTGGACAAGGAACCCGACCTGATCCGTCATGACCACACCGACGAGCGTCGCGAGCCCGAGCAGCGCGGCAGCCCCCACCGCCCCACCTCTTGTCCTACCACCCGCCATCATGATGCTGGAGATCGTCACGCCTTCGGGGAGCTTGTGCAGAAAGATCGCGATGAAAACCATGAGGCCGAGCTCGGGGCGAACCAGGAACGCGCTGGCAATCGCCACACCGTCGAAGAAAGTGTGGAGGAGCAGGCCGATCAGTGCCGACGTGCCGGCAACAGAGCTGATCGCGTGCGTTTCTTCGCCGAAGTGGAAATGCGGCGTCAGGGTGTGCTGCGTGAAGTGAACAGCGAGATAACCGGCGAGAACCAGCAGCGGTGCGACACCACCGCTGCGCGCGAACGCCTCTGGTAAGAGCTCGATGATCGCCACGGACAGCATGAACCCAGCGCCGAAGGCGAGAAAGTGCTCGATGACCTTGAGCTGTAGCACCGCGCGGCGCGTGACGGCGAGCGCGCCGAGCACGTTGCCCGCCGCGGCGACGAGGGCGTAGAGCAGTGCTCTAGACACGGGAGAGCAGGTACTCTCTAGTATTGCGGCTGGGGTCGTCGAGCACTTCCTCCAGCAACCGCCCGAGCGTCTCCCCTACGTCCGGCCCGGGGCGAACGCCGGCGGCGATGAGATCGTCCCCTTTCACGGCGAGGTCCTTGAGTGCCAGCGGCGGATGCGCCGCGCGGATCTTCTCGACCGCGTGCGGGAGCGCGGAACGAGGAGCGGGGAGCAGCACCAGCAGGTCGTCCGCATGCTCGCCGACGGCCGCTAGCCAACGGCGGATCCCGGTCGCATCCTTCGCATCCGGGTACTTGTCCCGCCAGAGACCAATCGCGCGGCCGCGCTCGATGTCCTTGTTGGAGCACTTCAGCCGGGTGAGCAACGACGCCGGGTCCTTCGCCAGGTATGCCGTGATGAGTACCGGATCCCGGGGCAGCGTATCTACGGCTCCCAGCTCCCCGCTCCCTGCTCCCATTTCGGGAAGCCAGATTCGGGTCGCCCCGACATCCCGCCACAGCGTGACCAGTTTCGACAGCTTCTTTGCCGTCTGGATCCCCTTGAACCACTCGTCGCGCACGCGTTCTGCCGACAGCTGTGCGAGTCCCTGCGCGTTGGCCTTGGCCGCCTCGAGCGTGCCCGCCTGAATCCGGAACTCGAAGCGCGCGCTGAACCGCAGCGCCCGCAAAATGCGCAGGTAGTCTTCCTGAAAGCGCCAGTTCGGATCGCCGACCGAGCGGATCAGCTTCTTCGCAAGATCCTGCTCGCCCTGAAACGGATCACGCCACTCGTGGCGGATCGGATGGTAGGCGATCGCGTTGATCGTGAAATCGCGCCGCGCCAGGTCGTCCATGAGCGACACGCCGAATTCCACGACTGCATGACGCCCGTCCGTCTGAATGTCTTTCCGGAACGTCGTGACTTCATGTGGCTGGTTGGTGGCGTCGAGCACCGCGACGGTCCCGTGCTCGATGCCGACCGGTACGGTGCGCCGGAAGATCTTCTGCACCTCGGCGGGCGGCGCGGACGTCGTGAGGTCGAAGTCGTGATTCTCGAGGCCGAGCAGATTGTCGCGGATCGCCCCGCCCACGCACCACGTCTCGAAGCCCGCGTCTTCGAGCTTCTTGGCAATCTTCAGGACTTCGGAGGGAATCGGGAGCTTCGCCGGGAACGTCATCCGCAGAGGACTGAGCCGCCGTTCACGTTGAGAATCTCACCCGTGATATGTCTCGCGAGACTGGAACATAAAAAGACAACCGGGCCAGCGACGTCCTCGGCGCTGGCGACCCGCCGCAGCGGAATCGTCTTCTCGATCGCCGCGCGGCCGTCCCCGGCGTAGGGCTTCGTCGACATCTCGGTATCCACCCATCCCGGCGCGACGCAATTGACCGTGATCCTGGGGGCGAGCTCGACGGCGAGCGACTTGGCAATCGAGATGACGGCGCCCTTGGTGGCGGCATAATCGGTGTGAAACGCCTCGCCCCGCTGCCCTGCCGTGGACGCGACCAACACGATCGTCCCACCGTCCCTGATGCTGGGGATCGCGGCGCGGCACACATAGATCACGGCGTCGAGGTTGGCGCGCCGCGTGGACTCCCACTGCTCGTCGGTCATCTTGGCGACCGGCACGTCGTCGGGCGGCCAGACGCCGTGATTGATCACGAGGATGTCCAGACCGCCGCCGAGCGCGCGCAGGGCTTCGGCGACGGCCTTGTGAGCTCCGGTCGGCGTGCCGAGGTCGCCCCGCACCGCCGCGACGACGTGCGCTTCGGCCGCCGGCTTGCGGCTGCGATAGCCCACCGCGACCTTGGCGCC